>NZ_BAAGZI010000020.1:0-16270 GCF_054778695.1 Actinocorallia lasiicapitis | reverse complement strand
CATGCCGGTGACCCGGCAGGAGCCGCCACCGCCTTCCAGGACCTGCTCACCGACCAGCTGCGGGTCCTTGGACCCGACCATCCCGACACCCTCATCACCCGAAGCAACCTGGCGTACTGGCGGGGAGAGGCCGGTGACCCGGCAGGAGCCGCCACCGCCTTCCAGGACCTGCTCACCGACCAGCTGCGGGTCCTTGGACCCGACCACCCCGACACCCTCACCACCCGAAACAACCTGGCGTACTGGCGGGGAGAGGCCGGTGACCCGGCAGGAGCCGCCACCGCCCTCCAGGACCTGCTCACCGACCGGCTGCGGGTCCTCGGACCCGACCACCCCCACACCCTCACCACCCGACACAACCTGGCGTACTGGCAGAGGCAGGCGGCACTGGAATAGCAGGCACGGCGCTACTAGGCCGACCGAATATCGCGGCGAGACGCCCCTGCAGTGCCACCTCGGAGATCCTTCTGGCGGAATATCCCCACCACCCCTCGTAGTGACTCCAGGCGCGAGCGCCAACAGCGATCGGTGCGCTATCCCGTCACTGCGAGAACGGCTCACCGACATCCGCCATCACCAGGCACCGCGACAAGGAACCGCTCGGGCGGCGGTACTGACGGAGATCCCGGCATCGGCCCGCTACGGCCACGCGAACGTGGTGGACGTCGCCGATGGGTAGAGCTACGCCACGTGCAGTTGGTTGATCTTGTCCCACCGCCACGAACCCCCAGGCATTCCATCATCGATCGTGAACCGATGGGACGGCACCAGCGCCCTACGCGGCGCAATTCCGGGGCCATGATCGAGCAGCCATGCAGCCGGGATTCTGTTGGGGGTACGCCCCTGAGGATTGAACGTTGATCAGATGGATTTTAGTGTGGTGATCAAGGAGCGCGTAGTGCCTCTGTGGAGTCGGAGGGTGGCGGGGTCGCGATTCTTGGTGTCGCGGATGTGAATGGTGTCGGTGGTGGGTGCCAGCTCGACGCAGTCGTTGTTGTTCGCGTTGGAAGGGGTACGCCAAGAAGCCCGAGGCATCGGAGATCGCGGAGCGCGGCGTCCTGCTGCTCGACCGGGCCATGACGGTCGCGCGATCAGCCCCATGTCCGCCAACTACGGCTTCTGGGGCTCCCGAGCCAACGAACTCCTCACCGAACAAGGCGAACCCCCATTGGCTGGCTCGTCCTCATGGGCCGAAGAGGAGGGAGCCGGGGCGTTTGCCTGCTGGGTCGGAGACTACGAGGCCGCCTCGCCAGCGCCCGGTCTCGTCGCGGTAGCGGTGCTGGAGGCTGCGCAGCCGCTGGCCGTAGGTCTCCTGGACGGCTTGGTATCGGCCGGAGTGGTGGGCGGAGCCGGGTGGGGTCCCGTAGGCGTGGGCGGCCATGGGGAGGACGAGGGTGGAAGCGACGAGGTCGGCGAGTTGGAGGCCGACGTGGTTGTCACTGTGAGCGAACAGCGGGACTTCCAGGAGCGGCGGGTAGGGGTCGCCGCCAGTCCGCCATTTCTGAGTGAACACCGAGTGCGCTACCGGAATGTTGAGGTTCTGGCTGCGGCCGTCGGCGATCAGCAATCCGCATGCTCCCTGGCCGAGGAGGTACTGGCTGAAGTGCAGGGCGATGTCCTGGACGGCGTAGCAGTACGTCGCCTCGGGCTTGAGGGATGTGCCGAGTTCTTTGACCCACACGCGGCCGACCAGCCGGCATCCGTAGCCTTCGACCAGATCGAGGAGGCTTGCGCGGAACAGGTCGGCCTGGCGGCGTTTGTTCCGGGAGTCGCTGCGGGTCATCTGCAGGATCTCGCTGCCCTTGATCTCGGTCAGCACATGATCGAGGGCTGGGCCGTGGGTGAACCGGCCGGGGAAGAACCGGCGTTTGAGGGCCAGGAAGTCCCGGGTGAGTGCGGGGATCTGACTGGCCTCGATGATCAACCCGCTGATGACCATGGCGGGGGTCGCCGCAGGCCCCAGATCTGGGGGTTCACAGCCGCCGGATTCATCGAGATAGCAGAAGTACACGAAGAGTAAAGATAGCGCTAAGGCCGCCCCGAGGGGCGGCCTTAGGATGTGGTGTTCGGCCAAAGACCTAAGCACCGATACATGTTGCTGCCCTCAGGCTACCCGATGGCAGCCAAGCTACGCAGCCGAGCCGCCCTCCTCCTTTTCTGGCCCGATCAGGGCGGCGTTCATAGATCTTCCACCGATCAGCCGCCAGCACCGGCCTGGCGATCGAGAACCAAGTGACCCGGCCTCCAGCTTCGCCGGGGCTGCCCAGAACGCGATGCACCGAGCAAGGACCAGAACCCACCCGCCTGATCACCGCAGGCGATCATGGTTGACTTAGAACCTTCTGTACGTCTCCAGGGGCCGACCCGGAACAGCCGCCCGGCGTGAGAACGTCCGGAGGCCGGTTGTAGGAGTCCTATAACCGGCCTCCGGCGATGACGGCAGCCCTGACGGCAACGCAGACAGATGGGGCCTGCTCGTCGCGCGCCTGAGAGCTCGCCCGCCTACCGCACTGAACATGATCGAAAGATCCCTAAAAAAGCGCCATCGCCGAACTAAAAGCTCACCGTGCACACCTCTAAGGGAACCTCACTCGTACATTGTTGCTGCGAGCAGCATTTCCCCAAAGAGCTTCCACGAGGGGATGACCGTACCCTCGATCCCCTGGTTTGCGAAGAACCCGTCCATATCCGCAATCCAGGCAGAAATCGCCTCAAAGAACCGCGGGAGATCGGCATTTTCCCAACCGGGCCTCTCAGGCGAACTCGCGATGATCGACATCTTCTCCACGAAGTCCGACAGCTCCTGTGGGGATGAAATTCCATCGACCCGATCAGCAAGACCCTCCATGCCAGCCCTCTCTTCTGATCTTGATACCGACCCCCTCAGTCTTGGTCGTGAACTTACTGCACCATTCTTTCCACACCTCGACTGGCGTCGCCATTCGATACGGGACGGACCGGACTGCTGGAAAGCAACCAGCCTTCCGGTATCCAAAGTAGATAGATTTCCATTCCTCTCGACCAAACGGATCGGATCAAGATCGCCGGGCGAGAGGCTGCCATCCGCAAGGTCACCTGCGGTCTCTGAAATGAGGTGGCCCGACTTGAATGGATTCCCGACGCTGCCTTGGGCGAACCGTACAAGCCAAGGACCGATCTCCTCGAAGGGCATCGAGCTGTTGTGGACAAGTACCGGTGTGGACCCTGCCAGCACATAGTAGGTGTGGTCGGCGGGCCTGCCCAGCCAGCACTACACCGTGAAGGCTGCGACTTGATCGTTGGTCACGCGGACTTGAGTCTTGCGATGAAAGAGCGCATAGCGCCTTTATGAAGTCGGAGGGTGGCGGCGTCGCGATTCTTGGTGTCGCGAATGTGAATGGTGTTGGTGGTGGCTGCCAGCTCGACGCAGTCGTTGTTGTTCGCGTTGGTGTAAGTACTGGTTCGCCAAGAAAGGCCCGAGGGGTCGGAGATCGGGGAAGCGGACACTGGGTGAACCTCTCAAGTGGGACCTGCGCTCAGACCAGCAGCTTCTCGATCACCTCCAGAGACTTGCTCTGCGTGAAGGCGGCCTTGGAGATCTGGTCGAAGTTCACGCTACATGTCCCGACGAGGTTGGGCTTCTCCAGGTACATGCGGCTACCTGCGGCTCCTTCGAAGTAGGCCACATCCAGCGCAGTGGGACCGCCGAATCCGAACACCACGAACGACCCCTCATGGCCAGGGTGCTCCCATGCGCTTGCCGGCAGCACCTGCAGCATGAGGTTGGGCCGCGACATGGCATCCGCGAGGGAGCGCAGTTGTTCCCGCCAAACGTCGACTCCGCCGATCTGCTTATGAACAGACCGAAAAGGCAGCGACACCGTTGGGGTTCGGGGGTGCAGGGGGTGTCCCCCTGCCGGGGTTCGGGGGCTCGGCCCCTGATGAGAGGGACCTGGAGCGGAGCGAAGACCTGGCCGTTCTCCCCTTCCTCCTGTTCCCCACCGCTCTCTCTACTCCTCGCCGTTCCCGTACTCCTCGCCGTTCTCGTCTTTCTCCCTTTCTTCTCGCCCTTCCCGCTTCTTCTTTTCTCCTCTTTCCTGTCCCCTCCCAATCCCCCCGGGTTAGGTGTTGGTGAGTTTGAGGAGTTCGGTTAGGGAGTCGCGGAGGTAGTCGATGAGGTTCCAGGCGTCGGGGACGAGGTCGGGGCAGGCGATGATGCCGATGTCGAGGCTGCCGTTGTAGGAGAAGACGGTGATGTTGAGGCCGCCCGTGGCGTCGGAGATGACGGAGGCCGGGTAGTAGGTGAGGACTCGGGCGCCTCGGATGTAGAGGGGCTGCTGGGGGCCCGGGACGTTCGAGATGATCAGGTTGACAGGGCTGAGGGCCGGGGCGACCTGCATGACCAGGCGGGTGGCGAGGCCCGAGATCGAGGCGGGGACCAGGGCGCTGACGGTTTCGAACCAGGTGCCCGTCGAAGAGGCGAAACGGCGTTTCACGGACTGCATTCCGGTGCGGACGGCGGCGAAGCGTTCGGCCGGGTCGTCGAGGTGGACGGGCAGCGGCGCGAACATCGCGGACAGGGCGTTGGACTGGTCGTCGCAGGACGCGTCGCGGCGCAGCGAGACGGGGACGCACGCGACCAGCGGACGGTCGGGCAGCGCGTCGTGGTCGGCGAGCCACTGGCGGAGCGCGCCCGTGCACATCGCCATGACGACGTCGTTGACGCTGACGCCCAGCTCCCGGCGCACCTTCTTGACGTCGTCCAGCGGCAGCGAGCCGAACGCGAACGTGCGGTGCTGGGAGATCGACGCGTTGAACGGGGTGCGGGGCGCGCCCGCCAGTTCGGCCTGCTCGGGGTTGGCGCGGCGCAGCACCAGGCGGAGGGCGTTCGACGCTTCGCGGACGCCCGGCAGGTTGCCCACCACCGGCATCTGATCCAGGTACGGGGCGGTCTTCAGCAGGCTCTCCGCCGTCCGGACGGGGTGCAGGGCCGCGCGCGCCAACCCCTTGCCGACCATTTCGACCGCTCCGGGACGCTTCTCGCGTTCGGCGGTGTCGGGTGGGATCGTCAGCGGTTCGGGCTGGAGGTCCAGCAGCGCCATCAGCAGTTCGGCGGCGAGCACCCCGTCGACGCACGCGTGGTGCACCTTCGCGTAGACGGCCGCGCGGCCTCCGGCCAGCCCCTGGATCAGGTACAGCTCCCACAGCGGCCGGCGCCGGTCCAGGGGACGTTCGTGGATGCGCGCGATCTCCGCGCCGAGCTGCAGGTCGTCGCCCGGCATCGGCAGGGCCGTCTCGTGGACGTGCCGGTCGGGGTCGAAGTCGGGGTCGTCCTCCCAGTAGGGGCGGTCGAGGCCGAGCGGCACCGACGCGAGGCGTCGGCGGAGCGGCCGCGCCAGATGGGCCCGTTCGGTGATCAGCCCGACCATGTCGCGGCGGGTGAGCCTGCCGCCTTCGCAGAGGGACGTGTCGACGATGGCGAGCCCGCCGATATGGGCGTGGGTGCGTCCCGACTCGATGTTGAGGAAGTTGGTGTCCACCGCTGTCAACTGAGTCATCGTCGCGTCCCGTCTGCTCTTCGTCGCCCTGTGTTCCACACCTATGCCGTGGGAGCGAGACGGGTCAACACAGGTCAATGATTGATAACGAGGACTTAACCCATGTTTCCGCAGCCTGTCGGGACCTACTTCCCGGTACGGCCGGGGACGGCCACAAGGGAGCCCGCCCCACCGGACGGGCTCCCCTGTCGTGCGGATGCTCAGGCGAGGCAGGAGTCCCACGCGCGCCGGAACAGCTCCAGCGAACGTCGGGTCGCCTCCTTGACGGCCGCCTGGTCGCGCTCGTCCCGCACCGTGAGCTTGATCAGCTCCAGTGCCTCACGCGGGTGGGCGTCGTCGTACTCGGCGTGCTCGGCGAGCCACATGAGCGCGTACTTGTCGTCCCCCATCCGTTCGCGGAACGCGGGCATGACGAGGCGCGTCCATTCGCCCGTCGTGCCCTCGACCGCGAAGTTGACCGCGCCGAACGCCTCGGCGACCGATCCCCGGTAGGCGACCGACCAGAGGAATTCGTGGAGCGCGGCGGCGGCTGGTCCCGGCCGGTGGTCGATGATCTCCTGTTCGGTGAGTCCGAGGCCGACTCCCCAGTCGACGAACCACTGCGCGTGCAGCGCCTCGGTGCGGATGTTGCCGATCAGCCAGTCCCTGGCGAGCAGGTCGCCGTCGGTCTTGCCGTAGGTGGTGCGGCCCAGGTACACGCCCATGTACTTGGGGAACGCCTCGACGACGCAGAAGAACTCCCGGACGACGTTGCGCCAGGTCTCGTCCGTGACGCCCGCGGCGGCGGTGCCGGTGAAGACCTCGGAGGCGAGCACGCCCTCCCAGTCCGGCCGCAGCTCCTCGAGCATGGCGGTGACCCATGCGGGATGTGGTGTCTCGGCGAGCTCGCGTTTGACCGTTCTGTGATGCTGGGTCCGGGAAGGCTGCCGGGTCTTCTCGGGTGCAGTTGTCATGTATTTCCCTCCACGCCCAAGTGGGGAACGATGGTGCCCACTATCGGCCGCGGCCCGTTCGATGTAAACAATTCATCTCATAGTGGACATCCAGATGGGTGCCGGTGAAGGGGCGGATATGGAGCGGGAACACGCCATAGTGGTCGGAGGGAGCATCGCCGGTCTGCTGGCCGCGCGTGTGCTCACCGAGCACTTCGAAAAAGTCACCCTCATCGAACGGGACGTCTTCCCCGCCGAGCCCGTCTTCCGCGCGGGCGTCCCGCAGGGCCGGCACCTGCACGTCCTGTGGACCCGCGGGATGGAGATCCTGTCGGAGCTGTTCCCCGGCTTCGTCGACGACCTGCTCGCCGAAGGCGCCGCCGACCTGCGCATCCCCAAGGACTTCCTCTGGCTGACGGCCGAAGGCTGGCGCGAGCGGTTCGACACCGACCGGATGCTCACCTTCAGCCGCGGCCTGCTCGACTGGGTCGTGCGCAGGCACGTCCTCGCCCTGCCGAACCTGACCGTCACGACCGGGGTCGAGGTGACCGGGCTGACCGGGACGGGGCACGTCACCGGCGTGGAGTTCCGGGAGCGTCAGCGCGGAGGGGAGGCCGGACGGCTCACCGCCGACCTCGTCCTGGACGCCTCCGGACGGGGTTCGCGCGCGCCCGAATGGCTGGCCAGACTCGGCCACCCGTTCCCCCGCGAGACCCTGATCAATCCGCTGCTCGGCTACGCCAGCCGCTACTACGCCATCCCCGACGGGTTCGACCCCGGCTGGCGCGCCCTGTACCTCCAGGCCGACCCGCCGCACACCCGCAGGACCGGCGGGCTGTTCCCGCAGGAAGGCGGCCGGTGGATCTGCAGCCTCAGCGGCGCGGGACGCGACTACCCGCCGACCACCGAGGAGGGTTTCCTCGACTACGCCAAGAACCTGCGCAGCCCCGTCCTCTATGAGGCGATCAAGAACGCGGAGCCGCTGACGCCGATCGTCTCCTTCCGCGACACCGCCAACAAGAGGCGGCACTACGACCGGATGCGGTCATGGCCCGAAGGGTTCGCGGTGATCGGCGACGCCGTGTGCAGCTTCGACCCGATCTACGGCCAGGGCATGACGGTCGCCGCGCTCAGCGCCCTCGAACTGGACCGCACCCTCGCCGAACGCCGGTCGACGGCCTGGTTCCAGCGCCGCGCCCGGCGCACCGCGGCCGGCGCCTGGCTGGTCGCGACCGGCGAGGACTGCCGGTACGCCGAGACCGAGGGCCCCACCGTCCCCCTGCACACCAAGGTGATCAACGCCTATGTGAGCAAGGTGATCGCGGCGGCCAACGTCCAGCCGAAGGCGCAGGCGGAACTCATCGACGTCCTGGCGCTCAAGGCCGCGCCGACCTCCCTGTTCCGGCCCGGCACACTCCTGCGGGTGCTGACCAACACCGAAGTCCCCAAAACTTCGTACCAGGAGTTGTCGACGTCCCACATTTCGGGGGTTACCGCCTCGTAGGTTACGGTTCAAGGCATGAGCGAGAAGGAGATCGTCTACCCGCCGGTAATCCGCCTGCTCCTGGTGCTGTTCAAGGTGCTGGGGATGCGGTTCCGGATCGAGGGACACGAGAACATCCCGGCCACGGGCGGAGCGGTGATCTCCAGCAACCACGTCTCCTACCTGGACTTCATCTTCGTCGGGCTGGGCGCGCACCCGGCCCGGCGGCTGGTGCGCTTCATGGCCAAGAAGGAGGTCTTCGACCACAAGATCTCCGG
The DNA here is from genome assembly GCF_054778695.1 of Actinocorallia lasiicapitis. Classification (NCBI taxonomy): domain Bacteria; kingdom Bacillati; phylum Actinomycetota; class Actinomycetes; order Streptosporangiales; family Thermomonosporaceae; genus Actinocorallia; species Actinocorallia lasiicapitis. The sequence continues at coordinate 8,040 of NZ_BAAGZI010000020.1, read as the reverse complement.
GCCGCTGATGCGCGGGATGAAGCACATCCCCGTCGACCGGGAGAACGGCGCGTCGTCCTACATCGCGGCGCTCAAGGCGCTGAAGTCCGGTGAGGTCGTGGGCGTGTTCGCCGAGGCGACGATCAGCCGGTCGTTCCGGGTCAAGGAGATCAAGTCCGGGGCGGTGCGGATGGCCGTCGCGTCCGGGACTCCGCTGGTGCCCGTCGCGGTCTGGGGCGAGCAGCGGATGTGGACGAAGGGCCGGAAGAAGAACCTGTTCCAGCGCGGGGTCGACATCACCGTCCTGATCGGCGAGCCGATGTACCCGACCCGCAAGGACGACGCCACGGCCGTCGCGGAGGAGCTGCGCGTCCGGATGCAGGAGCTGCTGGACAAGGCGCAGGCCGAGTACCCGGTCGACGGCAAGGGCCAGTGGTGGCAGCCGGCGCACCTGGGCGGCGCCGCGCCGACCTTCGAGGAGGCCGAGGCGCTGGACGCCGCGGAGGCCGAGGAGAAGGCCCGCCGCCGGGCGCTGCGCGAGGCGCAGCAGGCCGAGGCCGCGGAAGAGAAATAGGCCACTGCTTGTCATTGGCCCTGTTTGCGCTGGTCAAACAGGGCCAAACTGGTCATATGACCGAGTTGCGACCGGAGACCCGGACCGTCCACACGCCGATCGTCGTCCCCGAAGGCAGTCAGGCGCTCGGGATGCCGATCTACCAAGGCCACCTGTTCTCGTTCGACACCGCGGACGCGATGGCCGAAGCGTTCGACGGGCCGAACCAGGCGCCCTTCTACAGCCGGCTCGGCAACCCGACCGTCCGGGCCTTCGAACAGGCCATGGCCGATCTTGAAGGCGGGGTCGGGGCCGTCGCGGCGGCGTCCGGGATGGGCGCGATCAACGCGGTGCTCCACGCGCTGCTCAAGACCGGCGACCACGTGATCGCCCAGAGCTGCCTGTACGGCGGCACCTACGGCTCGCTGCAGACCCTGGCCACCAAATGGGGCGTCGAGGTCACCTACGTGTCCGGGCACGATCCGGACGAGGTGGCCGCGGCCGTCCGGCCGAACACGCGGCTGCTGTACCTGGAGACGATCGCCAACCCGACCACCCGGGTGTCCGACCTGCCCGCGCTTATCACGGCCGCCGGACCGGGCGTGCTGTCCGTCGTCGACAACACCTTCGCCACCCCGCTGCTCTGCCGGCCGCTGGAACACGGCGCCGACATCGTGGTGCACTCCGCCACCAAGTACATCTGCGGGCACGGCGACGCCATCGCCGGAGTCGCCGTCTTCGCCGACGCGGCGCTGCACCGGCAGGTCTGGTCCGAAACCGTCGAACTGGGGCCGACCCTCGACCCGTTCGCCGCCTACCTGCTGCTGCGCGGGCTCACCACGCTCGGGGTCCGGCTGCCGCGGATCCTCGACAACGCCCTCCACCTGGGCAAGAACCTCGCCGCGCACCCGTCCGTCGAGAAGGTCTGGTACCCGTCGCTGCCCGAACACCCCGACTACGACGTCGCCCAGCGGCTGCTCGGCGGAGGCGGCGGAGTGCTCGCCTTCGACCTGCGCGGCGGACGCGACGCCGGACGCCACTTCATCGAGAGCGTGAAACTGCTCACCCTCACCGCGTCACTCGGCGACGGCAAGACCCTCGCCATGCACCCGGCCAGCACCTCCCACCGGATGTACACGCCCGAAGCGCTGGCCGCCGCGGGCTTCTCCGAGGGCACCGTCCGGCTGGCCGTGGGGCTGGAACACCCCGACGACCTGTGGGACGACGTCGCCCAGGCCCTCCCCTAGCACGCGGCGGGCCACCGGACTGGATGACCCACGGCCCGCCGCGGACGCCCCCGGCCCCGTCTCCCCTCGCGGAGGCGGGGCCGTCACGCGTGCCGGGGCGCGACCGTCTTGAACAGGACGCGGTAGGCGGCGCGCAGACCGTCCAGATCACGGGCCGGGACGGGGAACGGGAAGCGGACGTCGACGGGGGTGAGGCCGGGCGCCAGGGCGCGCAGGTGCAGGCCGAAGCGGTTGAGCGCCAGAGCGCGGACGGCCGGTTCCGGAGATAGATCCGCGCCGAAGCGGGTCTCGAACAGGGCCCGCAGCTCGGCGCCGTGCGAGGCGTCGAGATGGGTGATCGCGCCCGGTTCCAGGGCGACGAACGGGTCGGGACGGGCCGCCGCGTACTCCTCCGGCTCGACGACCGTGCTGCCCCAGACGTCCTCGACCTCGATCTCGGCGGGCTCCAGGGCGAGGATGGTCCACTCCTCGCGGGCCGGGATCCGGGCGCCGACGTCCAGCAGATCGGGGCGCGCGTGCAGCCGGGAGATCTTGATGGCGGCCTCGCGGCGCGACTCCAGGGGCACCTCGGTGACCCAGCCGTGCATCCAGGCGCGGCCCCTGACCCGGTCGGCCAGCGGGACGGGCGCCAGATCGGTGATCCGGAGCGTCGCGGGGAGGTCGGGCTCGGCGGCCAGGGCCGCGACGACCGCGCTGCTCGTCGGGACGAGCAGCAGCGGGACACCGTCGTCGTCGGTGACGTGCGCGGCGATCGTCAGCGGCTCGTCCTCGCCGAGGGTGTGCAGCGATCCACCGGCGACGCCGTACGCCAGGGTGCGGGCGCGCTCGGCTCCCGACGGTCTGCGGATCATCACTTGCTCCTTTAGGTTAGGCTAGCCTAAGTTAGGATCACCTAACCACGAAGGAGCGAGAATGAACAACCCCCGGCCGAAGGCGAAGCTCTCCCGCGCACTCGGCATCCCGTTGACGCCCAAGTGCGTGAAGTACTTCGAGAACCGGCCCTACCCGCCGGGCGTCCACGGCCGGGCGCGCAAGAAGGACTCCGGATACAAGGCGCAGCTCCTGGAGAAGCAGAAGCTGCGCGCGCAGTACAACATCCGCGAAGCCCAGCTCCGCAACGCCTTCGACAAGGCGCTCAAGCTCGAAGGCAAGAGCGGCGAGAACCTCGTCATCGACCTGGAACGCCGGCTCGACGCCCTCGTCCTGCGCGCCGGATTCGCCCGGACGATCTACCAGGCCCGCCAGTTCGTGGTGCACCGGCACATCCTGGTGAACGGCAAGCGCGTCGACCGGCCGTCGTACAAGCTGCGTCCCGGCGACTTCCTCCAGGTCGCCGAGAAGAGCCGCGCGCTGCCGCCCTTCCAGGTCGCCGCCGCGGGCGCCCACACCCCAGCCGTCCCGGCCCCCTACCTCGACGTCCAGACCCCGGCCCTCCTGGCCCGCCTCGACCGCCTCCCCACCCGCACCGAAATCCCGATCATCTGCGACGAACAACTCGTCGTCGAGTTCTACTCCCGCTAGCCCCCACGCCCTCCAAGGCCCCGTCCCCCAACGGGGCCTTCGCCATGTCCGGGATTGCCAGGGTCGGGGCCTAGCCGGGGGAATGTGTGTGGAGTACATTTAACCTAGCGATTGCTTGTGGGCAAGGAGGGCTTGGAGAAGATGATCGAATTTCAGAAGGTGACGGCGAACATCGGGGCGGAGGTCACGGGGGTCGACCTGCGGAAGCCGCTCGACGAGGAGCAGGTGCGGACCATCCGGCAGGGGCTTCTGGACAACTATGTGCTGTTCTTCCGGGACCAGCACATCACCGACGCCGAGCATGAGGCGTTCGCGTTGAACTTCGGGACCCTCGACATCCCGAAGATGAACGTCGACGGCGGAGCCATCCACATCCTCGACCAGACCTCGCCGAAGGGCGAGGGCGGCGACCAGTGGCACAGCGACAACACGTTCATGAAACGGCCGCCGACGGGGTCGCTGCTGCGCGCCGTGATCCTGCCCGAGGTCGGCGGCGACACCAACTGGGCCAACATGTACCTGGTGTACGACTCGCTCGCGCCGTGGCTCCAACGGCTCTGCGACGAGCTGTACGCCGAACACGACCTGACCATGTCGATCTCCAAGGCCATCGACAAGGGCCACCGGTTCGATCTGCGCGAAATGCAGGACAAGAACCCGCCGTCGGTCCACCCGGTGGTGCGGGTGCATCCCGAGACGGGCCGCAAGGCGCTGTACGTCAACCGCAGCTCGGTGACGCGCCTGATCGGCCTGTCGCGCCGCGAGAACGAGGCGATCCTGCCGCTGCTGTTCGACGCGGTCCGCGACCCCCAGTTCCAGGTCCGCCTGAAGTGGCGTCCCGGCACGCTCGCGTTCTGGGACAACCGCCCCACCCAGCACTACGCGGTCGCCGACTACACCCAGCGCCGCAAAATGCACCGCGTCACCTTCATGGCCCCCGACGCCCTCGACTCCGGCGTCCCCACCGGCCCGAACGGCGTCACCGGCGCCGACGCCCCCGCCGAAGCCGCCGCCGCCCGCTACCTCTGACCCCCCGAAGGCCGTCCCCCTCCCGGCGACGGCCTTCACCCCCCGGATCGCCCCCCGCGAGATATAATGATCTGAACATTTGATATCAGCGGAGGTGCATCCATGAGTCGTACCGTGATCGATCTGGATGACGAGCTGCTCGCCGACGTCGCCAAAGCACTCGGGACCAGCACCAAGAAGGAGACCGTCAACACGGCTCTCCGCGAGGTGCTGGAGCACCGACGGCGAGCGCTCGCCCTCACCCGGCTCCGGTCCAACGCCGCCGAGGGCGGTTTCGACCTCGAACTCTTCGAGAGCAAGAGCGAATACCGTCGATGAACGCCGCGCAGTTCCTCATCGACACCAGCGCCCTGGCCCGTTTCCTGCGCCCCGACGCCGAACAGTACGGCTGGGACCAAGCGGCGACGGCCGGTCTCATCGCCCTCTGCCCCATCACCGAGCTGGAGTTCTTCTACAGCGCCCGGTCCATCGCCGACCGCGAGCAGGGCATCGAAGACCTCCGCCTGCTCTTCGGCTGGATCCCCGTCGACGACCGCGCCTACGACAGGGCCTGGAACGTCCAGGAAGCCCTCACCCGACAGGGAACGCACCGAAGCGCCGGCCCCGTGGACCTCGTCATCGCCGCGACGGCGGAACTCCAGGGCCTGACGCTCCTCCACCGCGACCGCGACTTCGAGCGCATCGCACGGGTGACCGGCCAGCCCGCCCAGTGGTACGGCCCCGAACCAGGCAAATAGCCGACGGCTCGCCGGCGCACCCGAGGCAGACCCAAGGAGGTATCTCGGGGTTGGTATAGGTGGTGGCGAGAACGGCATTTGTGGGTTATAGCTTGGGGTTCGATGATGCAGGGGTGAAGGAGAGACTGCATTACATCGACGGGCGGTTCTGCGGGGGTGGCGAGAGGTTTTCGCTGTACTCGCCGGTGGACGGGGCCGTGGTCGGCGCCGCGTACGCGGGTGGGCGGGAGACCGTCGATGAAGCCGTCGCGGCGGCCCGGCGGGCGCTGCGCGGAGCGTGGGGGGACACCAGCGTCGACGAGCGGTGTGCGGTGCTGCGGCGAATCGCCGACGGGATCGAGGCGCGGTTCGAGGAGTTCGTGGCGGCCGAATGCGAGGACACCGGGAAGCCCGCGGCGCTGGCGTCCAGCGTCGACATTCCGCGGGGCGCCGCGAACTTCCGGGCCTACGCCGACCTGGCGCTCGGACGGGCCGAGGAGTCCTACCGGACGGCCACGCCCGACGGGCTCGGGGCGCTCAACTACACCGTGCACAAGCCGCTCGGCGTCGTCGCCGTGGTGTCGCCGTGGAACCTGCCGCTGCTGCTGCTGACCTGGAAGGTCGCGCCCGCGCTGGCCGCCGGGAACACCGTCGTCGCCAAACCGTCGGAGATCACCCCGTCGACGGCGACCCTGCTCGCCGAAGTGATGCACGAGGCGGGACTGCCCGCGGGCGTGTTCAACCTGGTGCACGGGTTCGGCGCGAACTCGGCGGGCGCGTTCCTCACCGGGCATCCCGGGATCGACGCGATCGCCTTCACCGGCGAATCCGGCACCGGCAGCGCGATCATGAAGGCGGCGGCCGCCCACCTCACCCCGGTCTCCTTCGAACTCGGCGGCAAGAACGCCGGACTGGTCTTCGCGGACGCCGACCTGGAGAAGGCCGTCGACGGCACCGTCCGGTCGGCGTTCACCAACAGCGGCCAGGTCTGCCTGTGCACCGAACGCGTGTACGTCGAACGGCCGATCTTCGAGGAGTTCACCGCGGAACTGGCCCGGCGGGCCGCCGCCCTCGAGTTCGGACCGCAGCTCGGGCCGATGGTCTCCGCCGAACACCGCGACAAGGTCCTCGGCTACCTCGGGAAGGCCGCCAAGGACGGCGACGTCAGGACCGGCGGCGACGCCCCCGTCTTCGGTGACGCCCGCGACGGCGGCTACTGGGTGCGCCCCACCGTCGTGACGGGCCTGGCCGACACCCACCCGGCCGTCAGAGAAGAGATCTTCGGCCCCTTCGTGCACGTCGCGCCGTTCGACAGCGAGGACGAGGCCGTCGCCCGCGCCAACGACAGCGCCTACGGCCTCGCCGCGACGCTCTGGACGGACGACCTGTCGCGCGCCCACCGGGTCGCGCCCCGCCTCGACGTCGGGATCGCGTGGGTCAACACCTGGAACCTGCGCGATCTGCGCACCCCGTTCGGCGGCGTCAAGGCCAGCGGGATCGGCCGTGAGGGCGGCCGCCACTCCCTCGCTTTCTTCTCAGAACCGATGAATGTGTGCGTGAAGCTGTGAAACCCGTACTGGAAGCCGCCGACCGGCTGGAGGCCGCGCAGCGCGACGGCGCCCCGGCCGCGCCGGTCCGCGATCTGATCTCCTCCCTGGACGACGCCTACGCCGTCCAGGCGGAGCTGACCGGACGCCGGCTCGCCGCGGGCCGCCGGATCGTCGGCCGCAAGATCGGCCTGACCTCGACGGCCGTCCAGCGCCAGCTCGGCGTGGACTCCCCCGACTTCGGCACGCTCTTCGACGACATGGCCGTCCCGGACGGGCAGGACATCCCGTTCGGCGCCGTCCTCCAGCCGAAGGCCGAAGCGGAGGTCGCCCTGGTCCTGGACGCCGACCTGCCGCACGAACGGCACACCGTCGCCGATCTCCTGCGGGCGACGGCCTTCGCGCTGCCCGCCATCGAAGTGGTCGGCAGCCGGGTCCGCGACTGGGACATCACCCTGGTCGACACGGTCGCCGACAACGCCTCCAGCGGCCTGTACGTGCTCGGCACCCGCCCCGTTCTCCTCAAGGACGTCGACCTCCGCGAGGCGGGCATGGTGCTGGAGCGCCGCGGCGAGCAGGTCTCGACGGGCAGCGGCGCCGCCTGCCTGGGCCACCCGCTGACCGCCGCCCTCTGGCTGGCCGACACGCTGGTCCGGCTCGGCACCCCGCTCCGCGCCGGTGACACGATCCTGACCGGGGCCCTCGGCCCGATGGTCGCGGTCTCCCCCGGCGACGTCCTCGAAGCCCGGATCCAGCACCTCGGCACTGTCCGTGCCGCGTTCGCCGGAGCGCCCGCATGAACGTGCCGAGGATCGCGGAGCTGCTCGACTCCGCCGCGCGTGAGCGCAGGGCCGTGCCCGGCGGCAGCACCGGGATCACCGAACTGGCCGAGGCTTACGCCGTCCAGGACGCGCTGGTCGGGCTGCGGGTGGCGCGCGGCGAGCGGGTCACCGGGCTGAAGCTCGGGTTCACGAGCGTCGCCAAGATGCGGCAGATGGGCGTGCACGACCTGATCCGCGGCCGGATCACCGACCGGATGGCCGTCCTGGACGGCGGGGAGGTCCCCGTCGCGCAGTTCGTGCATCCGCGGATAGAGCCGGAGGTCGCGTTCCTGCTCGGGGCGCCGATCGGCGCGGGCCATGAGGGCGATCCCCTGGACGTCCGGGCCGTCGCGCCCGCGCTGGAGATCATCGACTCGCGGTACGAGGCGTTCTCGTTCTCGCTCCCCGAGGTGATCGCCGACAACACCTCCGCCGCCGGTTACGTGCTCGGCGCGTGGCGCGCGCCCCGGGAGCTGGGCGATCTGGGCGTGCTGCTCGAGGTGGACGGACGGGTCACCGAGAGCGGTTCGACCGCCGCGATCCTCGGCCACCCGATGCGCGCCCTCGCGGCCGCCGCACGGCTGGCCGCCGAGGCCGGGATCGTGCTGCGCCCGGGCGAGATCGTGC
>NZ_BAAGZI010000019.1:0-35366 GCF_054778695.1 Actinocorallia lasiicapitis | reverse complement strand
CGCTGCCTGCCCTCACGCTGCTGGCCTTCACCGCCGCCGCCCTGCTGCTCCTCGGAGCCGTTCCGCTCGGCCGCCACGGGCCGTTCGGACGCGGGCCGCTCGGCCACCGCGGTGGCCGTCCTGCTCTCGGAGATCTTGCTCTCGGAGGTCACCTGGTCCTCGCCGTCCTCACGCTGAGCGGCGGAGGTCCGGGCGCGTCGCGCGGGCCGCTCCACAGCCTTCTCGGCCGCGCCGGTCTTGGCCTCGGCCTTGGCGCCGGCGGCTCCCTGACCACCCGCGGCAGAGCCGCCCTGCTTGTCCTGAATGGCAGCGATGAGCTGGCTCTTACGCATTCCCGTCGTGCCGGTGATGCCCAGCTGCGACGCGAGCGTCTTCAGCTCGGGAAGCACCATGGCGGACAGACCTTCGCCACGGCGTCGCTTCGGGGCGGGCGCGTCGTTCAGCAGTTCGCTGGATTCGCTCACTAAGGGTCCTTCCCAGGGAGCGGGCCTGCTGCGGGAGTCCTGCCCGAGCAGCCCGATGATTCGATCCGGCGGGGGCGCCGGGTCTAGCGGTGGATGCACCGCTTGTAGGAATTTCTGGATACAGCCAGATGATCGCGGACTCGTCCCCAACGAATTCGGCAGAGGTGAGGGTGCACAGGCGCATCGGCAGGGCCGACGGGCACATGGCCCCGAGCGGGGCATCTGGTGCGGCTTCCAGCCTAACACCACCTGCGTGCACTTGAATTCCTTGAGGTCAGCGTGTCCGCGAATCAATGATCGCTCGACCGAACGCGGGCTCCTTCGGGGGCGACGTCCAGTGGGCGTATGTTCCACCCATTACCCAGATTCTGGGCAATCGATTCACATCGTGATGTGCTCGCGAACGCCAGGACGGTGGGCCCGGCCCCGGAGATCACGGCTGGAATTCCCGCCGCCCGCAGCCGATCGACCAGAGCCAGCGAGTCCGGCATGGCCGGTTCCCGGTAGGCCTGGTGCAACCGGTCTTCGGTCGCGTCCAGCAGCACTTCGTTGCCCATCTTGCTGGTGAGAGCGGCGATGAGCAAGGCCGCACGGGCAGAATTCGCCGCGGCGTCCCGATGCGTAACGTTCTCGGGGAGCAGTCCGCGCGCCCGTTTGGTGTCCAGCCGGGTGTCCGGGACGAACACCGTGACCTCGCGTTCGAGGTCGAGACGGACCACCTGAGGGCCGTCCGGACGGGTCCACGCGACGGTCAGCCCGCCCACGAGGCAGGGCGCGACATTGTCGGGATGCCCTTCGATCTCGTCGGCGAGTTCGAGCTCCCCGGTGAACGCGAACCCGGCCGGATGCAGGGCCTTGGCCGCGACGATCCCCGCGACGATCGCCGCCGACGACGATCCCATCCCCCGGCTGTGCGGGATCCGGTTCACGCATTCCAGCCGGATTCCGCCCAGTTCGGCGGGGCCGATCCGCTCCCACGCCCGCCGGAACGTCCTGACGATCAGATGTTTCTCGCCGAGCCCGGCCAGCTCCTCGCCCTCGCCGGAGATCTCGATCTCCACCCCGGACGGGATCAGCTCGACCGTGACCTCGTCCCGCAGGTCGAGCGCGAGCCCGAGGGAGTCGAAGCCCGGCCCCAGGTTGGCGCTGGTGGCCGGGGCCTCGACGGTGACGCGCCGGGTCATGCGAGGCCGAGGGCGGTGGCCGCGGCGTGCGCGTCGACCTGGACGGTCACCGGCGCAGGAGCGCCCGAGATGGCCCAGTCCGGGTCTTTGAGCCCGTTTCCGGTGACGGTGCAGACGATCCGCTGCCCCGGCTCGATCAGGCCCGCCTCGTGCGACTGGAGCAGCCCCGCGACCGAAGCGGCCGACGCCGGCTCGACGAAGACCCCCTCTTCACGGGCGAGCAGCCGGTAGGCGGCCAGGATCTGCCGGTCGGTGACGGCGTGGATCAGCCCGCCGGACTCGTCGCGGGCGGCGCTCGCCAGATCCCACGAGGCCGGGTTGCCGATCCGGATGGCCGTCGCGATGGTCTGCGGGTTGCTGACCGGGCCGCCGGACACGAACGGAGCCGCCCCCGACGCCTGGAAACCCATCATCCGCGGCGTTTTGGCGGCGATGCCGTCGGCCGCGTACTCCTTGTAACCCATCCAGTACGCCGAGATGTTGCCGGCGTTGCCGACGGGCAGGCAGTGGATGTCGGGCGCGTCGCCCAGCGCGTCGACGATCTCGAACGACGCCGTCTTCTGGCCCTGGAGCCGGAACGGGTTGACCGAGTTGACCAGCGCGACCGGGTAGTCGACGGCCAGCTTGCGGGCCAGTTCGAGGCAGTCGTCGAAGTTGCCGTCGACCTGGAGCAGCTTGGAGCCGTGCACGAGCGCCTGAGCCAGCTTGCCCATCGCGATCTTCCCGCGGGGCACCAGAACGGCACAGGTCATGCCCGCGCGGACGGCGTAGGCGGCGGCCGAGGCGGAGGTGTTGCCGGTGGACGCGCAGATGACGGCCTTGGCGCCGTCCTCGGCGGCCTTGGAGATCGCCATCGTCATGCCGCGGTCCTTGAACGAACCGGTCGGGTTCAGCCCCTCGACCTTGAGATAGACCTCGCAGCCCGTCAGGTCGGAGACCCTCCGCGCAGGCACGAGAGGCGTGTTGCCCTCCAGAAGAGTGACGACCGGCGTCTTCTCACTGACGGGAAGACGGTCGCGGTATTCCTCGATCAGCCCGCGCCAAGCGCTCACGACTGCCTCCTACTGAATAAGACCCGTCGCTGTGGCAGCAAACTGGCAGGTTTCTGTCATACCGGGACGGTAGGTGCCGTGAGCCCCGGTGGGCCGCCATCCAAACGGCCCACCAGAGCAGACAATGACCGTCAAAACAGAGCTCGCACGTATGTTACAGGTCGCCCTCTACCCGCATCACGGAAGCCACCTGACGGACCGACGGGTGCGAACGGAGGGATTCGACCGTCGCGGCGAGGGCGCTGTCGGGGGCCCGGTGGGTGACGATCACGAGCTGGGCGTCGTCGCCGTGGCCCTCCTGCCGGACGGCCTGGATCGACACGTCGTTCTTGGCGAACGCCTCGGCGACCTGGGCGAGCACACCGGCCTGGTCGGCGACGTCGAGCTGCACGTAGTAACGGGTGATGGTCCCGCCCATGGGCAGGATCGGCAGCGCCGCGTACGTGGTCTCGACCGGCCCCGAAGTGCCGTTGACCTTGTTGCGGGCCACCGCGACGATGTCGCCGAGCACCGCGCTGGCCGTCGGGGCGCCGCCCGCGCCGGCCCCGTAGAACATGAGGCTGCCGGCCGACTCGGCCTCCACGAACACCGCGTTGAACGCGCCGCGCACCGAAGCCAGCGGATGCGTCCTGGGGATCATCGCCGGGTGGACGCGGACCGAGACGCCCCGGTCCTCGACCCGCTCGCAGATCGCGAGGATCTTGACGACGCAGTCCATGGCCTTCGCGCCGGCGACGTCCGCGGCCGTCACCTCGGTGATGCCCTCGCGGTGCACGTCGGCGGCGGTGACGGGGGTGTGGAAGGAGAGCTGGGCGAGGATCGCGGCCTTCGCGGCGGCGTCGAACGCCTCGACGTCCGCGGTCGGGTCGGCCTCGGCGTAACCCAGCTCCTGGGCCTCCTCCAGCGCCTCGGTGAAACCGGCGCCGTGCGTGTCCATCTGGTCGAGGATGTAGTTGGTCGTCCCGTTGACGATCCCCAGCACCCGGTGGATCCGGTCGCCGACCAGCGACTCGCGCAACGGCCGCAGCAGCGGGATCGCGCCCGCCACCGAAGCCTCGTAGTAAAGGTCGACGCCGAACTCGCGGGCCGCGGTGAACAGGGTCTCGCCGTCCTCGGCCAGCAGGGCCTTGTTGGCGCTGACCACGGACTTCCCCGTCTTCAGAGCGCCGAGGATCAGTTCGCGGGCCGGTTCGATCCCGCCGACCACCTCGACCACGATGTCCACGTCGTCGCGGGTGACGAGGCCCAGGGCGTCGGTCGTCAGCAGCTCCGCGGGCACGCCCTCGCGGACCCGGTCGGGTCTGCGCACGGCGATCCCGGCCAGCTCCACCGGCGCACCCACCCTGGCTTCGAGATCATGAGCCTGCTCCCTGAGCAGCCGTACGACCTCGGTGCCGACGACACCACATCCCAGCAACGCCACCCGCACGGGTTTCACGACTCTCTACCCTCCGAAGTCCGAAAGCTCGGCATCGAGCCTCAACAGGTCGGCCGGGGTCTCCCGGCGGACGATCACACGCCCCTTGCCGTCGCGCACCGCGACCACGGCGGGCTTCGGCAGGAAGTTGTAGTTGCTCGCCATCGATCGACAGTACGCACCGGTGGCGGCGACGGCCACCAGGTCCCCGGGCGCAATATCTTCGGGCAACCATAGGTCACGGACCACGATGTCCCCAGATTCGCAGTGCTTACCGACAATTCTGCACAAGATCGGCTTTGCACTGCTCTCGCGGCTGACCAGCGCCGCGGTGTACTCCGCCCCGTACAGGGCGGTACGGAGATTGTCGGACATGCCGCCGTCGACCGACACGTACGTGCGGATCCCGTCGACGTCCTTGATCGTCCCGATCTCGTAGAGGGTGATCCCGCCGGGGCCCGAGATCGCGCGGCCCGGCTCGACGGTCAGCGTCGGCACCGGCAGGCCGTACGACAGGCACTCCTTGGCGACGATCCGGCGCATGTTGTCGGCGAGGACCTTGACGTCGATCGGGTCGTCGGAGCCCAGGTAGGCGATGCCGAAGCCGCCGCCCAGATCCAGCTCCGGCAGGACCAGGCCGTGCTCCTCCTTGATCGCGACCAGCAGCTCCGCGACGCGGTGGGCCGCGACCTCGAAGCCGTCCGTCTCGAAGATCTGCGAGCCGATGTGGGAGTGCAGGCCCACCAGCTCGAGCTGCGGCAGCGCCACGATCCGGCGGACCGCCTCCAGCGCCGCGCCCGAACTACGGGAGAAACCGAACTTCTGGTCATCGTGCGCGGTCGCGATGAACTCGTGGGTGTGCGCCTCGACGCCCGTCGTCACCCGGATCATGACCTTCGGCCGCAGGCCCAGGCGCTCCGCGTGGTAGGCGAGCCGGGTGATCTCCTCATAGGAGTCCAGGACGATCCGGCCGACACCCGCCTCCAAACCCATGATCAGCTCGTCGGCGGACTTGTTGCTGCCGTGCATCGTGATCTTCTCGGGCGGGAAGCCGACGGCCAGCGCCAACGCCAGCTCGCCGCCGCTGCACACGTCCAGGCCCAGGCCCTCCTCGTGCAGCCAGCGGACCAGCGCGCCGTTCAACGCCGCCTTGCCCGCATAGTGGACGCTGCCGCCCTCGAACGCCGACTTGAACTCGCGGGCCCGCTCCCGGACGTCCTGCTCGTCATAGACGTAGAGCGGGGTGCCGAACTCGCGCGCCAGATCCCGGACGTCGACGCCGCCGACCGTCAGGGCGCCGTCCTCGCGACGTGCCGTGCGCGGCCACACCAGCGGCGCGATCTCGTTGAGGTCCGCCGGCGGCGGAAGCGGGTGGTCGCCCGTCAGAACGTCGGCGTGCCTGTCCCCCGCGGGGTGAACTCTGCTGCTCACAGTCTCTCTCTTGCCGTTTCACCGAGCCTTGCCAGCCCGTTGCTCACAGTGACGCGGACGGCGTCGGCGAGAACGACCCGCGCGCCGTGCCGAGGAGTGGGCTCCTCGCGGGAACGCTCGTAGACGTCATGGAAGGCGTCGGCGATGCGCTCCAGCTGGAGCACCGGTTTTCGATGGCCGTCGAACGCCGCGAGCAGGCCGAGCAGCCTGATCTCGCCGTCGAGCGCGGTCAGATCCGCTGCGGGAGTACCGAGATCACGCGCGCGGCGCACCACGGCACAGGCCCGTTCATGGGCGAAGCGGACACGGAACCCCGGGTTGTCGAACGTCCGGGGGAAGTCCGGCCATCCCGGGCCCATCCTGCCACCCCGGCCGTAACCGGGATCGCGGCGGATCGCGTCCGCGACCCGTCCGGGAACCGTCAGGTGGACGGCCAGCAGACCAGGCCCTCTCGTCTCGACATGTGAGACGTCGGGGTGTTCGGCGAGCCGGTCGGCGATCGTCGCCGGGTCGAGGCGGTGCCGGAGCGCCACCGCCGACACATAAGTATCCTCCCAGGTGACGCTGGCAGAAGGCACGACGATCCCGGTGGCGGCCCGTACCGCCGCCACCACCATCGCGTCCACTTCCCCGGGAGTCACCCTGGTGAGGGTAGCCGACCACGATGTGGACACCCCACCCCTTTGTCTGGGCGGGCTACCGGGCGGGGGCGAGCGCGCGGACCGTCCTGATCAGCTCGCCCGGGTCGAACGGCTTCGTGACGTAGGCGTCGACGCCGATCTCCCGGCCGCGCACCACGTCCTTGTCCTGCGCCCGAGCAGTGATCATCACGACGCGGATGTGGGCCGTCGCCGGGTCCTCCCGCAGCTTGACGGCGGTCTCCCACCCGTCAAGACGCGGCATCATCACATCCAGTGTGATCACGTCGGGCGCCACTTCGCGCACCTTCGCCAAGCAGTCGGCCCCGTCCACGGCCGTCTCGACCGTGAACCCCTCCAACTGCAGATTCACCGCGATCAGCTGCCTGATCACCTCGTCGTCGTCCACGACCAGAACCCGCCCGAGCCTCTCCGCCACCCCCCAACGCTAACCCCCCGCCCCCTCCCCCACTCCCAAAACAACCTCGTACGCACCGCCCCCCGATCCCTGGTAGCCTTAACTCCCGTCGCCCCACGGCGACAAAGCACCAGCTCCCGTAGCTCAGGGGATAGAGCGTTGCCCTCCGGAGGCAAAAGCGCAGGTTCGAATCCTGCCGGGAGCGCCGACCCTGACGGGGTACGAACCTGCGGTTCGTACCCCGTCACCATTTCCGGGTATTTGCCCCGGATCTCACCGGGATCCCCCAGAATCCGGAAGACCGGCTTGATCCGATCACGCCCGGTCACAACGACCTCGTGCATGAGCGCCTTCTTACCTTGGACGTCCGGAGAACTCCATGATCTCTCCGACTTCCCGCACTCGAGGTTGGCGAGTTTGCCACCCCAGCTCCTGAACCCGCTTCCCCGCCACCTCCGGCATCGCCCCGGTCTCGAAAGCACTCAGATAGCGGTTGAGAGCCTCCTCACGGCGTGCGGTGGCAGGTCGATCGTGGCCCACACGTGGTGGCCGAGGGTGTCGCTTCCGCAGGCGCCCGTGCTGACGGCGAGTTCGGCGATGATCGCCAGTCCGCGGCCGCCGATCCGCAGGTCCTCCAGGCCCGGGACGTCGAAGTCTTCCGGGTCGGTTTCGGAAGGGGCGGCGGCGCTGCCGGTTCGGGTCCTGCCGCCGATCAGCCAGCCCGCGCCGCCCAGATCGGTGACGCCGATGTAGGCGAGCCCGCCGAAGATCACTTGCACGCCGAACCAGCCGCCGGGCCTGCCCGACCGCGTGTAGAGGCAGGAATTGTTGGCGAGTTCGTTGACGATGAGGCCCGCGTCGTCTTCACGGCCGGTGCCCTTGAACAGGCCCTCCACCGTCTTGCGTGCGGCGCGAACCTGCTCCAGCCGTCCCGGGAAGGTGAATCTCAGAGGTCCCGCGGGCGCGGACTCCAGCCACTCCCGCTGAGCGGCCTGCGTGCTTCCGAGCATGGTCGAACCTCCTGTGGTCGGACTCCAGCAGCCGAGCGACAGCGGGGATGCCAGGACATCGGGCCAGCCGCCGTGTCCAGCAGCACCAACGCGAGCGGGTGCCCGCCCCATCTGCGGATCGCGCTCCGTGCCGCGATCCGCAGGTTCGCGTCCTCACGGTGTAGTGCCTCCAGCACCGTCGGATCATCCAGGTCCCTTCGCTGAACCGCGGTCAGCGCCGTGTCGAGCAGGCCGGCGAGGTCGTCGACCAAGTCCGGATGCAGCTGGCCCTCAGCCGGTAGCCCGTCTGAGAAAGTCATCACCATTTCTCCTCTATCTGTGCATCGGGGGATCGGGACAGGCACACGCGAACACCACATAGGCGGCGGCCCCGACCCGGGTGCTCATCCAGTCGGCGTCGAGGTGCGCGATCGCTTGCGGGAAACGCGGGTCCCCGGTCCGCTCACCGTCGGCGATCAGCCAGTGCCGCAGCAGCCAGAGCGCCTGATCCCGCGTCAGCGGCCTCGCCTCGACCGGCAGCCGGTGCGGCGTGGACACGTGCCAGTGCGAGGCCGGGACGGGGAACGGCGCCATGCGAAATGACTCTCTGAGCGGTGGCTGAGCGCGTTCGGTTCGCCCGGGGGCGCTTTCCGAAGCGGCTGTCACCTGATCGTCGCGATGCGTAGGCATCCAAGGAAGGTGCTAGGACGACCGCGACTAGAGATCGTCACGGCTTATTCCGCAACGGAATGAAGCGAGCGAATTCAGCGAAGAAGTGTTTAACCTGGGCTCATGGACGAGGCACCCGGTTTCTGGTCCGCTCCGATCGTCGCCAGAGCACTCGCCACCTGCGACATGGCGACGCTCATGGAAGAGATCCGCAAGGCCCGGAACTGGAGCCAAGCCGACCTGGCCCACGCCGTCGGCTACACCCAGAGCTGGGCCTCCAAGGTGCTGCGCGGCGAAACCGCCCTCACCCTCGACCAGGTCCGCACCATCACCCGCCGACTCGGGATCCCCACGGAACTACTCCGGCTCGGCGACACCGCCGACAACCGAGCCGAGGAGGTGGATCCCGCGAACCGCAGACAGTTCGGCAAGCTCGCCGCCCTGGCGCTGCTGCCCACCCCCACCATCACCATCACCACGGCGGGCGGCGAAGCCACCGCCGCCGCACTCACCGCCATCACCGGCGCCCACCGCGGACTGGACCCGATGTTCAGCTCACGCGACCTCATCAAAGGCGTCACCGCGCACCTCGACTTCGCCCTCCGCGTCCACCACGACGCCGGCAAAGACGCCACCCTCATCGCGGGAGCCGTCAGCGAAGCCGCCGGATTCGCCGCCTGGCTGTCCATGGACATGCTCGACCTCGGCAGCGCCCGCACCTACTACCGGCAAGCCATCAACGCCGCCCGCCACGCCGGCAACCCCCTGCTCACCGCCTACATGACCGGCAGCCTCGCCGCCTTCGAAATCGACGCCGCCGCCGACCCCCACCTCGGCCTCGCCATGATCGACGAAGCCCGCCGCATCCTCGGCCCCACCCCCGCCGCCACCCCTGCCGCCTGGCTGTGCTCCCTGGAAGCCCTCGCCCACGCCACCATCCCCCAGCCCGACGAACAAGCCGCCACCCACGCCATCCGCCAAGCCGAACAAGCCATCCACCACGCAGAAGACCCCCCGCCCTGGCCGTGGATGTACCCCTTCGACCTCGCCAAACTCGCCCGCACCCGCGCCTCCATCGCCGTCCGCCTCGGCCAGCCCGCCCAAGCCGCCAGCGCCTTCGCCGAAGCCACCCCCACCAACCAGCCCGCCCCCAAACAAGCCGCCCTCACCGCCCTGGAAGTCGCCACCGCCACCCGCCAGCAAGGCCACCTCGAACAAGCCTTCACCCTCGCCGCCGAAGCCCTCCGCACCGGCATCACCTTCCGATCCGAACGGATCCTCCGCCAAGCCCGCCACTTCCGCTACGGCTACAGCGGCCCCACCACCCCCACCATCACCGAGTTCGACGACCAACTCCGCACCACACTCCTCTAGGAACCCCCGTGCGCATCGCCATCACCGGCCACCGGCTACTCCCACCCGCCACCGAAACCCTCATCACCGAGGCCCTCAACACCGAACTCGCCGCCCTCCCCACCCCACCCACCGGCATCAGCTGCCTAGCAGACGGCGCCGACGCTCTCTTCGCCCGCGCCATCCTCACCCACGGCGGCACCCTCGAAGCCGTCATCCCCGCCACCCACTACCAAGCCAGCCTCCCCACCGAACACCACCCCGAATACGACCGCCTCCTCGCCGCAGCGACCAAAATCCACCAACTCCCCTACACCGAATCAACCAGCGAAGCCCACCTCGCCGCAGGACTCCACATGCTCACCCTCGCCGACCACCTCTGGGCAGTCTGGGACGGCCTCCCCGCCAAAGGCCCCGGCGGCACCGCCGACATCGTCCAAGCCGCCCAGAACCTCAACCTCCCCATCCACATCATCTGGCCCCCAACCGCGAGCCGCATTTGATCAAGGGGGCTGGGATCACCAGACTCCCAAAACGCCCACGAGAGGATGCTTTGAGGCTCTCCTGCGGGCATGGCGCTCAGACGTTAGGTGGGGACGGGAGCCAGCCGCCGTAGCGGCGGTTCACGTGAATAAGCGGCCCGTCCTTGAACGGAGTGGAGTCCGCGGCGAGGACGCGACCGAACAGGATCGTATGGCTGCCCGCATGCACCTCGGCCTCGAGATGGCAGTCGAGAAATGCCAGGACGCCGGACGCCAGCCTCGGCAGCCCGAGCAGCAGGCCGGGGTACCAGGAGATACCGTCGAACTTGTCGTCGGAGCGGGACGCGAACAGATCGGACACCTCCTGGTGGCCCTGCCGGAGCAGGTTCACGGTGAAGCCCTGACTGTGCTGGATCGCAGGGAGGGTCGTGCTGTCCCGGTTGACGCAGGCCAGGACCGTGGGCGGTGTCGTCGTCACGCTGCAGAACGCGCTGCAGGTGAGGCCGCGGGGGCGGCCCCGCTCGTCGAGAGCGGTGATAACAGTGACGGGGTTGGGGAACGACCGCATGGTGGTGCGGAAGACCTGCTCGTCGACGGCGTCGTCTGCCGCCGTCCGCAGGAACACCGAATCGGTGTAAACGCCGTCGGCGCTCACGACTGGACGGCCGGCGCGGGCGCACCGAGGAGCCGGTCGACGGCGAACAGCGCTTCGTTGGCGGTGGCGATGGTGTCGGTGTCGTCGGGGTTGAACGCGAGCGCGAAGAAGCTGGTGACCAGGTGTTCCATGGCGGAGGCCAACTGCTCTTCCATCGGGACTCCCTAAGTTCTGTCGGTCAGTGTGGCGGTCAGAAGGCGTTGGCGGCCTTGAAGATGTGCAGCAGCCCGGCGACCTGGGCGGGCCCCTGGAACGCGAGGTACTCGGGTTGGACGAGCAGCGGAGCCCACTTGCCCTTGTAGGAGAGCTGGGACTTGGCCGGGTAGACGGCGCCGCCGTTTTCAAAGAACCAGTTCATGAACATGGTGAACGCGGGGCTCGCGCCGGGGGGTTCGTGCTCGGCGAGCAGCCCGGCGAACGGCGTGAACCCGAAGTGCAGCCAGGTGACGCCTTCGCCGCGAAACGCCTCGATCGCGGTCGCGTTGATGAGCTCCATGGTGCCGGGCGGACAGCCAGGGATACGGCGGCTCAGGTCGTGCAGCCAGCCGGGCCTGCTGCCGTACGCAGGGCTGTAGGAGATGTAGCCGATGGGGTCGTCACCGATGAAGCCGAGAAACAGACGGCGATGCGGCTGGAGAAGCCCGCCGCACTCGCCGACGAGGAACTCCAGCTCCTTGGTGTCTTCGCCCTTCCCGCCGAGCCACGCCTGGTCGATCTGCGCGACGGTGTCCTCGTGCTCGGCGTAATCGACCTCGCGGACGGTGAGCCCGGCCCGCCGAGCCCGCGAGATCTTGTTGCGGAGCTGCATGAACTTGGTGCCCTGGAGGGTGAACCGGGGCAGGTCGAGGCTGTAGGACGAGCCGACCTGGTTGACGGTGTAACCGTGCGACGCGTACAGCTCCAGGTCAGGCCCCTGGAGCTGTACGGCCAGTACTGTTTTGCCGGTGCGGGCGGCGTGCGCGCCGAACGCGTCGAGCAGCGCACCTCGCTCGTCCTCGGCTGCGAACGGCGCGGTGAACTGGATGAGGTAGGGCCCGGATGATCGATACACGACGACCCCGTTGAGGCCGGGTGCGGTGAACAACTCGTTGCCCGAGTTGAGGGCGAGGAAGGCGCTGGCGTTGTCGGCTGTGCCTCGGATGGTGTCGAGTACGGTGTCGGTGGTCGGGGCGGTCGCCATGCGGGCGTCCTTCCGGTTCGTCGGGGCGGCAGGTGCCGGATCAGTTGACCTTGCGGTCGAGTTCCTGCCAGAAGCGGTCGCGGAGCGTGCGGCGCATGACCTTGCCGGCGGGATTGCGGGGCAGCGCCTCCACTTGTTCGTACCGTTCGGGAATCTTGAAGTCGGCGAGGTGGCCGCGCAGGAACACCATGAGCTCGCGGTTCTTCGGGGTGGCGCCCTCACGGACGACGATGCAGGCGTGGAGAGCCTCGCCCCACCGGGTATCGGGGACGCCGAAAACAGCGGCGTCGTCGATGTCGGGGTGGCGGCAGAGCGCGTTCTCGATCTCGACGGGGTAGATGTTCTGGCCGCCGATGATGACCATGTCCTTGATGCGGTCGCCGATGAACAGGTACCCGTCGGCGTCGACATGGCCGGCGTCGCCTGTGCGCAGCCAGCCGTCGACGAGGGTCGCGGAGGTCGCATCGGGTAGGTTCCAGTACTCGAGCATTGCCGCGGGGGTCCGGAGGACGATCTCGCCGATCTGACCGGTCGGGCAGTCGGTGCCGTCGGGCCCGACGATCCGCAGTTCGACGTACGGGCAGGGCAACCCGGCCGACTTCAGCAGCGGGCTGCCCGGCACATGGTCCTTGGGCGGCAGGCACGTGGCGACGTTGCCGGTCTCGGTTCCGGCGTAGATCTGGAGGAACTCGCAGCCGATGACGTCCAGGCAGCGGCCGAGGAGCGCGTCGGAGATCGGCGAGCCGCCGTAGGCGACCTTCCGCAGCGACCTGAACGCCTCCGGGGTGGCGCGGGGTTCGTCCAGCAGCATCTGGAGCATCGACGGTGCCACGAACGTGGTCGTGATACCCGCGGATGCGATCAGGTTGAGGGCCGTCTCGCTGACGAACATGCGCATGACGACGTTGGTGATGCCGGCGTGCAGGCACTGGACGGTCCACGACAGGCCGGCGATCTGGAAACCGGGCAGCGACACGAGGCTCTTGTCGTCAGGCCGCCAGTCCATCCAGCCGAGACCGCCCTGCATGGCCTCAGCGAACAGGAAGAAGCTGATGTTCGGCAGAACAACGCCCTTGGGGAGGCCGGTCGTGCCGCTTGTGTAGATCTGGACGACCGGGTCCGCCGGGAGGGGCGTGTGGGTGGGGGCCTCCTCCGGAGTCCCCTCCTTCCACGCGGCGAACCCGGCGGCGCGCTCCTCGGCGCCGTCGATCCGCACGATGTGCTTGAGGCCGGGCAGCGACGGCTGGACCTGTTCGGCGAGCCGCTCGTACTCGCGCTCGACGAACAGCAGTTCCGAGCCGGAGTCGCGGAGCACGTGGTCGACCTCGACGCCGGTGAGCCGCCAGTTGACGGGGACCAGGACGATCCCGCTCCGGGCGCACGCATAGACTATCTCGTAGTAATGCTCGGACTCGCGGCCCAGGTAGGCGGCACGGGAGCCAGCGGTGAGGCCGGCGCGCAGCAGCGCGTGCGCGGTCCTGCCGCTTTCGCGGTGCAGCCGGGCGAAGTCGGTGGTGCGGTCCTCGCAGACGAGGGCCGGGTGGCCGGGGCGCTGCGCGGCTTGCGCGGCGAGGCTCTCCGCGAGGGTGCGGATCGGGTCTGAGTGGTCCATGGTCTCCTCGCTGGTCGTGGCCGGGGGCTTCATGCGGTGGCCAGTTCGGCGGACAGGTGGGCGCCGAGGAGGCTGGGCGACGGGTGGTCGAACGCGAGGGACGCGGAAAGCGTGGTGCCGAGGAATGCCTCCAGATCGTTCTTCAGCAGAACGGCGGCGAGAGAGTCCAGGCCCAGTTCGGAGAACTCGGTGCCGGGGTCGATGTCCTCGGCGCCGTCGAAACCGAGGATCTGCGCGACGCGGGCGCGCAGGTAGTCGACGAGCCGGTCGGTGCGCTCGTTCGGAGGCAGAGTGTCCAGCGTGGCGCGGTCGGGATGGGTGAGCGCCGGTACCGCGGCGCCGCCGGTGACATGTTCGAGGAACGGGTGGGGGCGGCCGGTGGAGGCAGCCAGACGGGTCCAGTCGACCTCGCCGACGAGCACCTGCGGGCTTCTACGGCCGAGAGCGGCGAACAGGGCGCGCAACCCGTCGTCGGGGCGGACCAGACGGATGCCTTGCCGTTCGAGGCTGCGCCGGAACATGTCGCCGAGGGCGGTGGCCATGCCGGAGCCCGCCCACGGACCCCAGTTGACGGACAGGCCCGCCGCGCCGGAGGCAGCCCTCCGGGTGAGGGCGGCATCGAGGTAGGCGTTGGCGGCGGCGTAGTTGGCCTGCCCAGGCGGCCCGAGGAGGGACGCGAGCGAGGAGTAGCCGACGAAGAATCCGACGCCGGCCGCCAGCTTCTCCTGGAGCAGCCTGGTGCCGTAGACCTTGCTGCGGAACACGGTGTCAAAGGATTCCCAGGTGAGGGCCGGCACCATCGCGTCGGCGAGGACTCCGGCGGCGTGGACGATCCCTGCCAGCGGCCGTCCGGTCGCGGTGATGGCGGCGCCGATCCTGTCGACGTCCGCGGGTTCGGCCACGTCGGCGGCGACGACCGTGGTCTCGGGGGGTAGGCCGAGACCGGCCAGGGCAGTCGGGTCGGCGCTGCGCCCGGTGAGGACCAGGAACCGGGCTCCGCGTTCCGCAAGGGCGCGGGCTGCGGCGAGGCCGAGGCCGCCGAGGCCGCCGGTGACGAGGTAGGCGGCGTCGGCCTCGATCTCGACAGGCTCCTCAGCCGGTGCGGTCTTCGCCGGGACGAGCCGCTGGACGTGCCGGAGCCCGTTGCGGAAGGCGATCTGGTCCTCGCCGTCGTCGGCCTGCCACTCCCGGACGAGCTGCTCGGCTCCGCCGGGTTCGATGTCGACGAGAGTGACGCGCCGGGCCGGATACTCGTTGCTGAGGGCGCGGCCGAATCCCCAGAGCGTCGCGGCAGCGGGCGCCTCGTCGCCGCCGGGGTCGCCGGGCAGGTGCTGGGCGGCCTCGGTGACGAGCCACAGGCGGGCCGGGGAGCGCCGCTCCTCCAGGTCGGCGACCAGGGCGAGCAGGTCGCGGTAGTTGGCCTCGCACTCGGCGCGCAGCGCCTCCACTCCGGATCCGGCGATGGCGACGGGACGCCAGAACCAGCAGACGTCCGTGACGTTCTGCGGGCCGGGCGCGCCGGCCGGGGCGAGGCCGACGCCCCTGTGGGCGGCCGCCTCCGCGAGACCGGCGGGCCCGGGCCCGCCGGCTGTGAGGACCGAACGCGACCTGATCTCCACTGGAACCGGCCTGGTCTCCCAGCGTGGTTCGTGGACGAGCTGCGGCCCGGTCCTGACGGCTCCGGCGAGCCGCCGGAACCGCAGCCCCTCGATCGTGCAGACGGGGTCGCCTGCGTCGAGCAGGACGAGGTCGGCGAGGAGGGCCGTGTCGTCGCCGGGAAGGAGCCGCAGCACCGCGCGCAGGTCGGTGCCCCTCGGCTTGCGGTGCAGTCGCAGTCGGCCGATCCGGTCGGGCAGGTAGCGGTCGCCGGTATCGGCGACGGCCGCGACGGTCTGGAGCGCCGCGTCCAGGACGGCGGGCGGCAGGTGGACGAGTGGTTCTCCGGACGTGTCGCCGCGCAGGTCGGCGGCGGAGCGGTCGCCGTGCCTGACGACCCGGTGGATCCTGCTGAACTCGGGCCCGAGGTCCATGCCCGCCGAACGGTACCCGGCGTACAGCTCCTCGGCGGTGTACTCACGCTCCGCGACACCAGGGGGCTCGGCCACGAAGCCGGTGTCAGGGTCGGGTGCCTGCTCGGCGGTCCACGCGGCTGTCACATGGCGGCGTTCGACGTTCCCGGACACGCTGGAGATCTCGACCAGGACGCGGCCGTCGGTGCTGGAACGGTACCGGGTGACGAGCTCGATGCCGGAGCCGTCCTCGGGCAGGAACAGCGGTTCCTGCACGTCGAGGTCCTCGACGGGCAGGTCGGTGCGGCCCGTGACGGCGTCCTGAAGCGCCAGGACGATCTCCACGAACCCCGCCACCGGAAATATGATCTTTCCAAGCCCGCGGTGGTCTCGCAGGTAGGCCGGACGATCCGCGGACACCGGCCCGCGGAATTCGCCTTCGCCCGCCGGAGAGCCCAGCAGAGGGTGCCGGGCCGGGCCCGACGCCCGCCCGGACAGCCGGCCGCCCTTCAGCGGAAGCCAGTGCCGCCGCCGGTCGAACGGGTAGACGGGCAGCGCCGTCTTCCGATGGCCGGCGCCCGCGTGATAGCCGGCCCAGTCCACCGTGAGGCCCGCGGAGTACAGCGCCGCGAGGGACTGCCGCACGATCAAGGCATCCGGGTCGGACGCCTTCGTACTGGCCGCCCACACGTGGTCGTCCGGCCTGTCGACGCTGCGCATCGCCAGGGCCGTGTACTGCCGGGTCGGGCCGATCTCGACGAACGCGTGCCTGCCGCGCTTGGCGACCGCGACGATGGCGTCGGCGAACCGGACGGGCTCGCGCATCTGCCGCACCCAGTACTCCGGCGTGCAGATGTCCCGGGGCCGGGCGATCTGGCCGGTGAGCGTCGAGATGATGGCAAGGCCCGGCTCGCGGAACGTGATGCCCTCCAGCCGGCTCCTGAACTCGTCAGCGACCTCGTCCATGAGCGATGAGTGGAACGCGTGCGACACCGCCAGGCGCTTGGACCGCAGACCCGCGGCCGTCAGCGCCTCGGCGGCACGTTCGACGCCCTCGGCGGCGCCCGACAGCACACAGCTTCCGGGCGCGTTGAACGCGGCGAACCCGACGTCCGGCAGGTTCCGCAGGAACGGTGTGACGTCTTCGGCCGGCGCCGACACCGAGAGCATCGCGCCGGGCGCCTTCACCGCGCCCATCAGAGAGGCCCGTGCCGCGACGAGCGCGACCGCGTCGGCCAGATCGAACACCCCGGCGACGGCCGCGGCGGCGACCTCGCCGATGCTGTGCCCGACGAGCGCCCGCGGGCGGATGCCCCACGACAGCCACAGCCGGGCCAGCGCGTACTCCAGGCTGAACAGGGCGGGCTGCGTCAACGACGTGTCATGGATGAGGTCCGGAGCACCGTCCTCGCCGAGGATCACCGCTTTGACCGACCGGCCCAAGTGCTGGGCGAACAGTTCGTCGCACGCGTCCAGGTGGCGGCGGAACACGGGGAAGCGTTCCAGCAGCGCCGCCCCCATCCCCACGTACTGGGCGCCCTGGCCGGCGAACACGAACGCCGTCCTGCGCAGGTCGCCCGGCTTCGAGGAACGGCCGTCGGCCTGTTCCAGCCACAGGTCCAGGGCCTTGACGAGGCCGTCACGGTCGTCGGCCGCCGCGGCGAACCGCAGCGGGAAGTGCGAGCGGCCCGTGTTCGTGGTGAAGCACACGTCGCCTGGATCCGGTGCCGGATCATCCAGTAGCAGGGCACGATGCCGGTGGACCTGTTCGGCCAGCGACGCAGGACTCTTCGCCGACAGCGTCAGAAGGTGACCGGCCGGACGAGTGACGCGCTCCGCCCGCGGCCGCGGCGCGGGCGCCTGCTCCAGAACGGTCGTCGCGATCGTACCGGTGAACCCGAACGAGTTCACCAGCGCACGCCGCACCGGCGCTTCCCAGGGGCCCGTCCGCAACGGTATCCGCACCGGTGACTCCGCCCATGGGATGCGTTTGGACGGCTCGTCCAGGTTCAGGTGCGGATAGAAGACGCCCTCACGGAGCTGAAGGGCGGTCTTGATGATCCCGGCTACGCCTGCCGCGGGCTCCAGATGCCCCAGGTTCGTCTTCACCGAGGCGACCGTCACCGGGTTCTCGGGAGAGTGCGAGTCACGGAACAGATCGCTGATCGCACCGATCTCGATCGGGTCGCCCAGCGGCGTACCGGTGCCGTGCGCCTCCACATACTGGATGTCGGAGGGGCCGAGCCGGGCGCTGCCGAGCGCCGCCCGCATGACGGCCTGCTGCGCGATCCCGTTCGGGACGGTCAGACCGGCGCTTTCGCCGTCCTGACGGACGGCCGTCCCGCGGATCAGCGCGATGACCTCGTCTCCGTCTGCGAGCGTGTCCGACAGGCGCTTCAGCACCAGGACTCCGCAGCCTTCGCCGCGCGCGTAACCGTCGGCGGACTCGTCGAACGTCTTGCAGCGGCCGTCGGGCGCGAGCATACCCGCGGCGGAGAACGCGATACTGGCCATCGGGTGATGGATCGCGTTGACGCCGCCGGCGAGGGCGACCCCGCACTCGCGACCCCGCAGCCCCGCCACCGCCATGTGCACGGCGACCAGCGACGACGAGCACGCCGTGTCGACCGTCACGCTCGGGCCCCTCCAGCCCAGGAAGTACGAGAGTCGCCCCGAGACCGCGCTGTGCGCGACACCAGGGCCGACGGCCGCGTCGATGTCCGCCAGGTCCAGAGACTCCAGCTCGAACCCGTAGTCCATCGATCCCGCGCCCAGGTAGACGCCGTGGTCGCCGTGGCGCAGCGCCGCCGGGTTCAGGTTCGCGTGCTCCAGTGCCTCCCAGGCCGTCTCGAGGACGAGCCGCTGCTGCGGGTCGAGGAACTTGGCCTCTTTGGGGGAGATGTTGAAGAAACGTGCGTCGAACCGTTCGATGTCCTCGAGGAACCCGCCCCCGCGCGCGCGGACCTTCCCCACGCAGTCGACGGCGTCCGGGTCCGCGGTGAACTCCGCTCCCCACCGGGACGGTGGCGTCGGACCGGTGCCGCGCCCGCCACGCTTCAGGAACGCCGCCAGGTCGCCGGGGGTGGCGTTGCCGCCGGGCATCCTCAGGCCCATGCCCACGATGGCGATCGGTTCGTGCTTTTCCCGCAGCAGCCGCCGGAGCGCCTCCCGCTCCTGCTGCGACGCCGTCGGCTCGCTCATGAAGGTCCCGCCTCCGCGATGGTCGTGAACGTCATTCCGGGGATGATGTGTAGAGGTCGTCGAGGAGTTCGTCGACAAGCCGGTCCTCCGGCGAGGGGGCGGCCGCGGCAGCCGGAGCGGGCGCCGTGAAGTGGACGGCGAGCGCGTTTTCGGCCAGGTACTCGACCAGGGCGTCGATGGTCGGCCGGTTGAACAGCTCGTTCGCGCTGATCTCGCAACCGAGTGCGATCTCCAGCCGCTGCTTCACCTCGGTCAGCCGCAGGGACGTGAACCCGAGCTCGAAGAAGCTGGTGCTGGTCGGCAGCTCTTCTTCGCCCTCCATCATGGCGACCGCCAGGAACTCCGCGACGATCAGGGATTCCAGTGCCTCCCGCCGCTCGGACCTGGGCAGTTCGCGCAGCTTTCGGATCTCCGGTGGCTCTGCTGGCATGAGGTCGGGTCCTTTCGGTCCGGAGGGAGGCGCGACCCGTGTCGGTTCGCGGAGAGGGCAGGATTCGAACCTGCGAGGGCGTGAACCCAGCCGGCGCAACGCCGACCCCGTTAGGCCGCTACGGGTACCTCTCCAGTGGAAATGCGCCGAACAGGCTGGCGCTTTTCGCGGAGAGGGCAGGATTCGAACCTGCGAGGGCGTGAACCCAGCCGGCGCAACGCCGACCCCGTTAGGCCGCTACGGGTACCTCTCCTTGATACTACGAACTAGATGCCCTTTTGGTGCGGCGCCTTGTTCGACGCCTTGAGATAACCATTTCTCGACAAGGTTTGTAAAGGGGTCACATTTTTGGCGCACCAGCAATGTCAGTCTCATATCAGCGGACTGTCATTCGCCCTTTTCAGAGCGGGTCCGACCCGGCCGCGCGGAGGCTCGGGCCCGTTTGAGGCTCGCGGCCGCCGCCAGCCGTACCTGACGTCTCACCATCTGAGCAGGCAGTCGGCGCTGGATGCGCCTCCGCCAGCAGGCCGGCCGGCCGTGACAACGGAACTACATTCCTTCACGACCGTGCGTTTTGTGGGTGCCAATCCGCCTGTCAGCGACAAAAGGGCACCTAGTCCGTTGAATCGAGGATGATCTGCCGTGCACATCGGCGCGGATTTTCAAAGGTCAGTGACTCAGACTTGACAAGATTGCTGGCAAGCCGTGTAGATAGTCTCGATCTATCTCAAGATGGATACTGGGGCGCTCGAGGGTTTGCCCTGATGGACCCTAATGCACACTAGAACGGGGAGAGGTAGCAGGTGGTACGGATACGGCTACTCGGAGCAGTGGGTCTGATAGTCGACGGGAATCCTGTGTCGCTCAGGGGAGCACGGCTGCAGGTGCTGTTGGCCGTCCTGGCACTCAGGCCTGGGGAAACAGTGAACAAGGAGCAGTTGATCGAGGAACTGTGGCCGGAGGAAATGCCAAGAAGAGTAGAGAACGCGCTGCAAGCCCTCATTACCCGGCTGCGGCGAAGTCTCCGCCCCCACCTGGGGAACTCCGCCCTGCCCTGGCTCGTGACCACCGGAGCCGGCTACCAGCTCGACGTCGCGCCAGGGCTCATCGACGCGAAGGTCTTCGCCGACGTCTACACCGACGCGCAGGTCATGCTGGCGCGCGACCCCGTCGCCGCCCTGCGCATGCTCGAATCCGCCATCGCGCTGTGGCAGGGGCCCGCCCTGGACGGCATCGTCGGCGGGCAGCTATGCCGCAGCGCCTCTCTGGAATTGGACGAGATGCGGCTGGGAGCCGTCGAGGCGAGCGTCCAGGCCCGGGTCATCCTCGGCGACTCGACCGTCATCCCTGAGCTGAAGGGTCTCGTCACGCTCCACCCGTGGCGGGAGAAGCTGACCGAAATGCTGATGATCGCGCTGTACCGGGCCGGCCGGCAGGTGGAGGCGATGGAGACCTACCGGCAGGCCCGGAACCGATTCGTCGAGGAGCTCGGCCTCGAGCCGTCTCCCCAGTTGCGTGACCAAGCACGAGCTATCCTGAACCAGAAGCCGGACATGCTCGTCATCGGAGGCCAGTGAGTTGGGCACCAACTCGACCTACCCCGCGGTCCGACACCAGCGGCCCCCCGTCGGGACGCTGCTGCGCGAACTGCGTGAGGAACGCAGGATCAGCCAGTTCGCGTTGGCCCTGCAGACCGAGGTCTCCCAGCGGCATCTCAGCTTCGTGGAGACCGGCCGCGCCAACCCGAGCCCCGAACTCATCACCCGTCTGTCCGACCAACTCGACCTGCCGCTGCGTGAGCGCAACCGGCTCCTGCTCGCCGCGGGCCACGCCCCCGTCTATCGCGAGACCACCCTCGACGCCTCCGAGTTGCGCAGTGTGCGTGGCGCGGTCCGGCGGATTCTCAAGGCACACGAACCGGCCCCGGCTCTGCTGGTCGACCGGCATTGGAACATCGTCGAACGGAACCGGGCGGTGACCGTTCTGTCCGTCGGCATCGCCGACTTCCTTCTCGAACCGCCCGTGAACGTCATGCGGATCAGCCTGCACCCCGAGGGGCTCGCCCGGCGCATCATCAACCTCGGCGAATGGCGCGAACACCTGCTCGGGCGCCTCCGTCAGCAGATCACGGTCAGCCGCGACGAACACCTCGCCGAGCTCTACGACGAGGTCTCCGCCTACCCCTACGACAGCTCCGCCCAGCAGCCCTCGACGGTCGACTCCCCCGAGATCCTCGTCCCGCTACGGCTGCGTGACGGCGATAACGAACTCGCCTTCATCAGCACCATGACCATTTTCGGGACGGCGCTCGACATCACCGTCGCGGAACTGGCCATCGAGTCGTTCTTCCCTGCGGACCAGCACACCATGGCTGCGCTCCAGGCCAGGTTCTCGGCCGAACCCGCCCGCTGAACCTATCTCCGGCCCCCCACCGGATACAGCCTTCCCACCCGCCGGACCGTCCGTTTCAGGATGTGTCACGCGGGCCTTCGTGCTGCTCCCGTGATGTGCGCGATGGCGCCGTCGAATTTTGATCGCAGAGACGCGTCAGTCTGCCGTCAGCCCTCTGTCAGGAGTAGTTGGCACAATCCTGACTGATAAGAGTTCGCGCAGATGGATTCTCGAAGGGAATTCCCGTGTCATCAACGTCTGGCCACGGCTTGTCTTCGCGGTTCGACCGGTGGATCACGGACGCCACTCGGATACCGACCATCAACTCCTATGTGGGCGGTCGCGAGATCCCTTCCGAGCGGTATGTATATACCGTTTCCACTCGGGCGATCTTGGACGACGCTTTCGGTGCTCTGACCTTCAAACGAAGCCTGGAGCGGGGGGATCTGCCCGCTGAAGCAGGATTGGGCCACGTCATCGGACGCTGCGGCCTCGCCGGCCCCGAGATCGTCGAAGAGGCGCTCACGGCTGCTCGCCAAGCCGCACCGGAATGGGCGGCCACGCCCCTGAAGACACGAATGCGGCTCGGCGCCGGAATCCGCGCCCGCCTCCTGGAGGAACACAAGGCGCTCACCGAGGTGCTCGTCGCCGAAGGAACACCGCGTGCGCTGGCCGAATGGCAGATCGCAGGTCTTTTCGAGACGTTCAGCGAGAGCACTCTTGATTTTTGTGCGAGCCAGATGCACCAGGAGTTCTCGGCCGGACCGCGGCGGCTCATAGTGCGCCGCGTCCCCGACGGGGTCGTGTGCGTGAACCCGCCTCAGAACGCGCCCGCCGCCAGCGCGTTGTTCGGGATCACCGCGCTCATGGCGGGCAACTCCGTCGTCGTCAGGGCGCCACGCAGTGCTCCCTTCGGGGTGATGTTCGCGCTGCGCGAGCTCGTCGTGCCCGCCCTGGCGGAACTGGGGGCGCCCCCCGGTGTCCTCGGCATGTTCTGCGCACGCCCCGGCCCCGTCATGCGGGCTTGGACGGCCAGCCCCCTCGTCGACGACATCTTCTACACGGGCGGCGTCGAACGAGGCCTGGAGGTGCAGCGTGAGTGTGTAGCCGCGGGGAAGAAGCCGATCCTGGAGCTGGCCGGCAACGACTGTGTCGTGGTGTGGAAGGACGCCGATCTCGACCTGGCCGTCGAGGCGCTCACCGAGTGCTTCTACGGCTCCGGTCAGATCTGCATGGTGCCGAACCAGGTGCTCGTTCACCCGGATGTCGCGGACGAGCTGCTGGCGAAGCTGAAGGCCGCGGCTCAGCGAATCGTACCCGGCTACCCCGACGACGCGGGGGCGCTGCTGAGCCCGGTGCTGCGCGGCGAACGGTTCTTCTCCTACATCAAGGACGCCCTGGGCAAGGGGGCACAAATCGTCCACGGCGCCCGCAGGCTTGAGGTCGATGGCTCGCCCAGCGACACCGGCCTGTTCATGGAGCCGACGATCCTGCGGATCGACGGTCTCGACGACGCGCGCGACATCGAGGCGGTTCGCGAGGAGACGTTCTTCCCGCTGCTCCCTGTCATCGTCCCGGACCGGATGCCTGACGAGGCGCTGTTCCCAGCGTTCTTGCGCTACGTCAATGACAACCCCTACGGGCTGCGCAACTCACTGTGGACAGCCGACGACCACCTCGTCGACACCTTTATGCGCAACCTCACCAATGGCGGCCTGCTGAAGGTCAATGACTCCCACATCGGCTTTCTGCCGTACCTGCCCAGCCATGGTGGCACCGGGCTGACCGGGGGCGTGTTCGGAGAGGCCAACTACCTGATGCTGCGCTCTTCGCACCTGCAAGGCGTCTCGATCGCCCAAGGGGTGAGACCCGGCGACGCCGTGTTCGCCGCGTACGCCGCGGCGATCGCCGATCCGCACGAGCCGTGATCGGCTCCGCGGTCTTCCTTCGCACTTCCATCCGTTATTCGGAGGAGCAGTCATGCGTTTCCTGGAAAACGAGATCCAGACCTGCCAGAAGTTCCTGCCCGGCTGCTACGAGCAGCTCGCCGGCACCCCTCTCACCGAGCTCGAGGCCGAGGACGGTCCCGCCATCGTGGTGTTCCGCGAGCACGGCGGCACCAATCTCCTCGTGCCCGCCGCGTTCGGCGGGCTCGACGCCGACCCGGTCGACGCCGCCCGTGTGGTGACGGCACTGGGATCGGTGGCTCCGTCGATGACGGTCGCGACGATGATGCACCACTTCTCCGTCGGCACCCTGTTCGCCCTGGCCGAGATCGTCGGTGAGGGCAACGGCTTGGACGACCTGCTGCTGCGGCGGGTCGCGACGGAGCGCATCTTGGTCGCGTCCGGGTTCGCCGAGGGCAAGAGCGGCCAGAACATCTTCTCCCCGACGATGTCGGCTCGGGCCGTGGACGGCGGCTACCTGGTGTCGGGATCGAAGAAGCCCTGCAGCCTCGCGAACTCGATGGGGCTGCTCACCGCGAGCGTGGCCGTGCCGATCGGTGATGACGAGACGGCGATGGGCCTGCTCATGCTGCCCGCGGACACACCGGGCGTGACCATCCACCGGTTCTGGAAGAACCCGGTGCTGGCAGCCGCGGAGAGCCACGAGGTGCGGCTCACCGACGTGTTCGTCAGGCCCTCGCACATCATCCAGCCCGACCCGGCGCTCGCGCAGGAACTCGACCAGCTCCAGACGGTCGGGCTGATCTGGTTCCAGATGATGGTGTCGGCGTCGTACACGGGGATGGCGGCGGCGCTCGCCGCCCGGGTGCTCGACCAGGGCCGGGGCAGCACGTCGGACCGAGCGTCGCTGCTGGGCCGGATCGGCTCGGCGTCGCTGCTCACCGAGGGCCTGGCCCGCAGGATCCGGGACGGTGAGGTCGACGGCGACGGCCTGGCGGCGGCCCTCACGACCCGGTATGCCGTCCAGGATCTGGTGCGGGCCACCGCCGACCAGGCCGTGGAGCTGCTCGGCGGCATGGCGTTCATCGGCAGCCGGGAGATCTCCGGACTATCGGCGGCCTGCCACGCCATCGCGTTCCATCCGCCGGCCCGCACCGCCGCGGGTCCCGCGCTGGTGGAGCATGCCGCGGGCCGACCCTTGCTGGTGGGCTGATGACGAAGAGCGCTGCGCCCGCCCCGCACACGGAGCAGAACGCCGGGCAGGGTTCCGCGCACAGCCCCGCGCGGATCGATGAGATCTACCGTGCCCATCTCAGTACGGGACGGGCGGCTCTGGGCGAGATGTTCGGCGGTGACCTCGAGACCTACTCCGAGGGTGCGTGGGTGACGACCAGCGCAGGGCGGCGGCTGCTGAACTGCGGCGGGTACGGCGTGTTCCTCATGGGTGCGCGGCACCCGGCCGTGGTCGAGGCGGTCCGTCGGCAGCTCGACACGAACCCGGTCGCGACGCGGCTGCTGCTGGAACCGCAGGTCGCGCACGCCGCGCGGGAACTGGCCGAGGTGACGCCTCCTGGCCTGAACCGGGTGCACTTCGCCGGGTCGGGCGCCGAAGTCGTCGAGGCGGCGCTGAAGCTGGCCAGGACGCGTGGCGGCACAGAGTTGGTGTCGATGACGGGCGGCTACCACGGCAAGACGCTGGGCGCGCTGAGCGTTACCGCGAACGAGGTGTTCCAGGCTCCGTTCCGGCCGCTGCTGCCGGGAGTCCACCACGTGCCTTTCGGGGATGCGGAGGCACTGGAGGAGCGGCTGCGCGAACTCGGTTCCCGAGCGTGCGTGATCGTCGAGCCGGTGCAGGGCGAGGGCGGCGTGATCGTCCCGCCGAGCGGCTACCTGCGGGAAGTGTCCCGGCTCTGCCGTGAACACGGCGCGTTCTTCGTCCTCGACGAAGTGCAGACGGGCATGGGTCGACTCGGCGCGTGGTGGGGCGCCGACCTCGAGGGCGTCGTTCCGGACGCGCTGCTGGCCGGTAAGGGCCTGGGCGGCGGGCTGCTGCCCGTATCGGCGCTGGTCGCGACCGACGAGGCGTTCCAAGCATTCGACAGGGACCCGTTCATTCACACCTCGACGTTCTCGGGGAGCCCACTGGCGATGGCTGCGGTTCGCGGGGCCATCGAGGCACTGCGTTCCGAGCGGCTGGTGGAGCGCAGCGCGGAGCTGGGGGAGCGGCTCCGCACCGGCCTCGAGCAGAGCGCCCGCGAAGTGCTCGGCCACCGGCTCAGGGAGGTCCGCGGCGTGGGTCTGCTCATCGGAATCGAGCTGAACGTGCCGGGTATGGCCGGCGACCTGCTGCTGGAGCTGATGACCGAGGGGGTCTTGGCGAACCACTCGCTCAACTCCGACCGGGTGCTGCGGTTGACCCCGCCCGCGGTCCTGACCGACGCGGAGGCTGACGGTCTCCTCGACAAGTTCGCGCGCGCCTGCCGCGCCGTCCTAGCTTGAGAACGGCCCCAGGAACGGAAAGGACCCTTCCCATGCGCAGTATCCGCCTGCACGCGCTGGTGCCGACTCAGGACACCATGCTCGTCTTCGAGAAGATCACGGCTTTCTCCGACTATCCGAAGGCCGCCGACGACGTCCGCACAGTGACCATCGAACCCGACGGGGTGCACTCCGTGTGGGAGGTCAACTTCCGTCGCGGCATCATGCGCTGGACCGAGCGCGACGACATCAGGCGGGACGACCTGACAGTCACGTTCAGCCAGACCGCCGGGGACTTCGCGCGGTTCGAGGGCAGCTGGAAGCTCACACCCGGAGCCGACGGGTGCGAGGTCGAGCTGCTCCTCGCCTACGACTTCGGCATCGAGAGTCTGGCGGGGCTGATGGACCCGCTGGCAGAGCGCGTCATCAAGCGCGCGATCTGCTTCGTCCTCGCCGACGCCGTGGGGACCGTCGAGGTCCTGGCAGGTGGGGAGGCGCTGACCGACCTGGGCGAGCTGCCCGCGGGGTCCGGCATCCGTATCCGCGACGCGAGCTGAGGAGAGCACGACATGGACGTCGCAAACCACTTCGAGTCACAGACCACCTACCGGCTGATTCGGCTGGAGTACCTCGCGGTGCTCGCGGTCTGCCTGTACTTGTTCGGCGCCAACATCGGCGACGTCAACTGGTGGGTCGCCCTCGGCCTGTTCCTCTACATCGACCTCATCGGCTACCTGCCTGGCGCGATCGCCTACCACCGCAGCCCGGACAGGCAGATCCCGAAGTTCTACTACGTCGCCTACAACCTCATGCACAGCTTCCTCACTCAGGGCGTCGTGATCGGCCTGTGGATGCTGCTGTTCGGTCCGGAATGGGCGCTGCTGACCATCCCCATCCACCTGGCTGGCGACCGTTCCCTTTTCGGCAACTTCCTGAAGCCGTTCAGCGTGACCTTCGAACCCAACGAGCACCCGGCGTTCGGCCGGCTGCGCGCGGAGACCGCGGGTACCACGCCCCAGCCCGTCCCCCCATCGTCGCCGAACCCGGCAGCCACCTCGTCCCTGTGACGGATCGGAGAGCCCTCATGACCTTGACACCGAGCACCCCGGACATCCCCGCGGCCGGTCCGGCTCACGAGACCGGCTGGGACACCGCGCCCAGCCTGCTGGACGGTGCGATGACACTGCAGCTCGCCGCGGCCGAAACAGGACTGCGCTACTGGTTCCAGAACGTGCCGCAGGGCACCCTGCGCGGCCATGTCGACGGGCACGACCCCGCTCTGGTCCCGCCCGCGTTCATGCGTGAGCCGGGCCCGCTGCGCGACGCGCTCACCCAGGAGTACGCATTCCGGGCGATCGCGGAGGACAAGGCGGCCCGCGGCCTGGCCTACCTCGTCCCGATCGCACCCGACCTGACGGGCATGGAGTTCTACGTCACCCAGGTGATGGACGAGGCCAGGCATGCGATGGTGTTCCGCAACCACCTGCTGCACTTCGGCGTCACGCCGGACGGCCTGGACGACGCGCTGGAGCGGTTCGCGGGAAAGGACAAGCGCTCCATCCTGGACCCGCTGGAGGAGTACGCGCTGAAGGTCATGCGCGACGACGCCGACTACATCGGCGGGGTCGTCATGATGACGATCATCATCGAGGGCGCGCTGGCGCCGGCGGCGGAGCTGAGCGAACGCAAGTGGCGACCGCTCGACCCGGCCGCCGCGGACATCGACAAGGGCGCCGGCATTGACGAGATCCGGCACCTCACGGTCGGCGCCGACATCGCCCGCCAGTACCTGCTGGACCACCCGAAGGAGCACGGCCGGGTCGTCGAGCTCATCCGTGCGGGAATGGGCATCTGGCACGATCTCCCCGTCCAGAAGATGATCATGGAGCGGGAGGAGTGGTTCCAAGAGGGCCTGCTCAAGCACGCCGACGTCGTAGGGGACTACGAGATCTGGCCCGGCCGCCGCCTCATCGACACCACGCCCGA
Source organism: Actinocorallia lasiicapitis (assembly GCF_054778695.1). NCBI lineage: Bacteria > Bacillati > Actinomycetota > Actinomycetes > Streptosporangiales > Thermomonosporaceae > Actinocorallia > Actinocorallia lasiicapitis. Next base: position 7,420 of record NZ_BAAGZI010000019.1, on the reverse strand, counting down.
GGAGCGTCAGGGCACGGCCGAGCGCTGGTCGCAGGAGATGAAGGAGATCCGGCTGCGCGGCATGGGCCTGGAAGAGGCCCTGCAGTGACCGTCGCGGCCGTCGTGGCGGGCCTCGGCATCGCACTGCCCGACCGGATCGTCACCAACGACGAATTGGCGGCGCGGCTCGACACCTCCGACGAGTGGATCAGCTCGCGGACCGGGATCAGGCAGCGGCACGTGTCGGGACCCGATGAGTCCACGTCCGACCTGGCCGTGGCGGCGACGGTCCGGGCACTCGAGTCAGCGGCGGGCCTCGGGGTGACGGCATCCGACATCGGCGTCGTCGTACTGGCGACCACCACGCCGGACCGGCCGTGCCCCGCGACGGCGCCCGACGTGGCCGCCCGCGTCGGGCTCGACGAGGTCGCCGCGTTCGACGTGTCGGCTGTCTGCTCCGGCTTCGTGTACGCGCTGGCCGCGGCATCCGGACTGATCACCGCAGGTGTCTGCGACGCCGCCGCCGTCATCGGCGCCGATACCTACTCGACCATCCTCGACCCGGATGACCGCGGCACCGCGGTCATCTTCGGCGACGGAGCCGGCGCGGTGCTGCTGCGTCGGGGAGATGCCGACGAGCCCGGCGCGCTCGGCCCGTTCGACCTCGGCAGCGACGGCCGCCACCACGAGGACATCACCATTCGCGGCGGCGGGTCGCGGCAGCGCACCTCGGGAAAACCCGCAGAACCTGGCGATGAGTACTTCCAGATGAACGGCTCCGCGGTGTTCGCGCACGCCGTCCGGCGCATGTCCGGATCGGTCCGCAAGGTGCTGGCCGAAGCGGACTGGACCAGCGATCACGTCGACCGGCTCGTCGCGCACCAGGCCAACTCCCGCATTCTCGACGCCGTCGCTGGTGAACTCGGTCTGCCCGCGAGCGCCGTCGTCAGCAACCTCGGCCGGGTCGGCAATACCTCGGCCGCGTCCATCCCGCTCGCCCTGGCGGACGCCGTCGCCGACGGCAGCCTCCGGGCCGGGCACCGTGTCCTGCTCGCCGCATTCGGCGGCGGCTTCACCTGGGGGTCGACGGCACTGCGCTGGCCCGCGGGGATCGATCTCTCAACCCTCTTCCGAAGGAGCATCCATGGGCATTGATACCGCCACCATCCTCGACCGGATCGCGACCCTGCTCACGACCAGGTTCAGCGTCCCCTCCGAGGAGTACAGGGACGACGCGACCTTTCCCGACCTCGACCTCGACTCGCTCGCGCTGGTCGAGTTCGGGCTGGTCGCGGAGAAGGAGTTCGGCGTCGCCATCGCCGAGGACGAGGTGTCCAGCGACGACACCATCACCGACATCGCCGCCCTCATCGAAACCAAGATGCGGGGCGTGTGATGGCGCCCTTCGCAGCGGCCGTCACCGGCCTTGGCATGGTCACGTCCGCCGGAGTCGGGACCGGGCCGAGCTGGGACGGGATCGTGGCCGCGCGCCCCACTGCCGCCCCGGATCCGGTACTGGCGGAAGTCCCGCCAGGGTTCAGCTGCCGGGTCCCGGTGTTCGACGCGGAGCTCGCCCTGGGCGGGCGCCTGGCCGGGCGAACCGACCGGTTCACCCATCTCGCGCTGGCAGCAGTCCGCGAGGCGCTCGCGGACGCCGGGCTCGGTCCGGTGTTCGCCGACGGCGCGCGCGTCGGGGTAGTCCTGGGCAACGCGCTCGGCGGCACCGCAACGTTCGAGAAGCAGTTCTCGGTGCTGCTCGCCGAGGGCGCCCACCGGATGTCACCGATGCTCATCCCGATGATGGGCGTCAGCATGGTCGCCGGGCACGTGGCCATCGACATCGGCGCACGCGGCCCGAACCTGGTCACGGTGACGGCGTGCGCGTCCGGCACCACCGCCATCGGGACCGCCCGCGATCTCCTCCGCACCAGGCAGTGCGACATCGTCGTCGCCGGGGGTACCGAAGCCAGCCTCACGCCGTCGATCATCGCGGCGTTCGCGAAGATGCGGGCGCTGTCGCGGCGCAGCGACGAGCCGCAGCGGGCTTCCCGCCCGTTCGACATCAACCGGGACGGCTTCGTGGCAGCCGAGGGCGCCGCGGTGCTCATCCTGGAGCGGCCCGAGGACGCGCGGGCCCGGAGCGCGTCGGTCCGGGCCTTCATCAGCGGCTACGGCGCGTCTGCCGACGCACACCATCCGACCTCGCCCGACCCTGCCGGGAGGGGCGCCGAACAGGCGATCCGAGCAGCACTCGCCGATGCGGGCCTCGACCCGGGTGATGTCGAGCACGTCAACGCCCACGGCACGTCCACCCAGCTCAATGACGTCACCGAGGCGGACGTGCTGCGGCGCGTGTTCGGAGACGGGCCGCCGGTCACGTCGATCAAGGGCGTGACCGGCCACGCTCTCGGTGCTGCCGGCGCGATCGAGGCCGCCTGTACGGTCCTCGCGGTCCAGCACTCCCTCGTCCCTCCCACCGCCAACCTGGAGAAGATCGACCCCCGTATCGAGGTGGACGTGGTGATGGGTAAGGCACGGCGCGTCCAGGTTCGGCACGCGCTCAGCAACTCCTTCGGATTCGGCGGTCAGAACGCCGTCCTGGCCGTCTCAGCCGTGTGAAGGAAGAAGGGAATCAGAACTTGATCGATACGTTGCCAATCTCCCAAAGCGGATCTTTCCGGGAACTCAACGAGCAGGTAGCGCACGCCGGGCTGCTCAGGGCCCGACCCGGCTACTTCACCTTCAAGATCATTTTCAATCTAGTCTGGCTGGTCGCGACCTGGGAGGCCGTGCTGCTGCTCGGCGACTCCTGGTGGCAGCTCGCCGCCGCCGTCGCTCTCGCCATCGGGTTCGTCCAGACCGGGTTCATCGCGCACGACTCCGGCCACAAGCAGATCAGCACGGTTCGCGGGAAATCCCAGTTCATCGGCCGGATCCATATGAACCTGCTGCTGGGCGTCGCCTATGGCTGGTGGATCAACCACCACAACCGGCATCACAGCGATCCCAACAACCTCGACAAGGACCCGGACACGATCCGCCGCCAGGTCATCTTCGCCGTCGACGAGATGGAGGCCAAGGCCGGGACGCCGTTCAAGCGGTTCGTCATCCGGTTCCAGTCGGTCATGTTCTTCGTGCTGCTCGGCCAGGAGGCCGTCCGGCTGCGCAGGTCGGGTGTTCAGGCAGCGCGTGCGGGCCGACTGCCCACGCCGCTCCTCGAACTCGGCCTGTGCGTCCTGCACCTCGCGGCTTACGTCACCATCGTGTTCTGGGCAATGCCGCCGCTCAAGGCCGTTCTGTTCATCCTCATCCACCAGATCCTGTTCGGCCTGTACCTCGGTGGGGTGTTCGCCCCTAACCACAAGGGCATGGTCGTCTACCGCAACGACACCGAGCTGGACTGGCTGCACCGGCAGGTCCTCACCTCTCGCAACATCAAGTCGAGTCTGCTCACCGACTTCGCGTTCGGCGGGCTCAACTACCAGATCGAGCACCACCTGTTCCCGAGCATGCCGCGGGTCGCCCTCCGCAAGGCCCGGCCGATCGTCCTCGCCTACTGCCGGGAGCACGGCCTCCCCTACAGGGAGGTCCCGATGTGGCACTCCTACCGGGAGGTGTCCCGCTTCCTCGGTCGGATCAGCAGGCAGGCTCGCGCATGAGGCTGTTCACCGTCCCCGCCGACCTGGCCGCCGCCGCCGGCGAACACCTGGGCGCCAGCGCCTGGCACGAGGTCACCCAGAGACGCGTCGACCGGTTCGCCGAGGTCAGCGGAGACCGCCAGTGGATCCACACCGACCCCGAGCGGGCCCGCTCAGGGATCTTCGGCGGGACCGTCGTCCACGGGATGCTCACCGCATCGCTGGTCCCCCCGCTGCTCGACGAGATCTTTCAGGTCGGGCGGTGCGACCTCATCGTCAACAAGGGCATGGACCGGCTCAGATTCCGCTCGCCCGTCCCCGTCGGGGCGAAGGTGCGGGTCCTGGCCGACCTGCGCGAGGCAGTGCTCCGCCCGCGCGGTTTCACCGAGGCCGTCATCGCCGTGGCCCTCGAGGTCGAGAGCCGACGCGGGCCCGTCTGCACCGCCGATCAGCGCCTGCTGTTCCACACACCTGATCGCTGACAGATCCGAACCTGAGAGGAACCCCATGGGAGAAATCAAGATCGGTGTGCTGCTTCCGACCCGGGAGATGGCCATGACCGGCGACTACGACGTCGAGCGGCTCCTGTCGTTCGCGCGTCGCGCCGAAGCCGCCGGCTACGACTCGCTGTGGACCGGTGACTCGTTGACGGCCCGGCCCCGGCTCGACCCGTTCGTCGTGCTGTCGGCCGTCGCCGCCGTCACCGAACGGATCACGCTCGGCACGGCCGCCCTGACGGCCGCACTCCGCCACCCCCTGATCGGCGCGAACCTCGTCGCCGGGCTCGACCACATCAGCGGCGGCAGGCTTGAACTCGGCCTCGGAGCCGGCTTCCCGATTCCCGAGTCGGCCGCCGAGTTCGAGGCCGTCGGCGTCCCGTTCGGCCAGCGCGTCGGCCGCCTCGACGAGACCGTCCACGCCTGGCGCCTCGCGTGGGGCACCGACGAGCCGATCTACCGGGGCCGGTACGGCGAGATCGACGGTATCGACCGGCTGCCGCCGACGGTCCGTCCAGAAGGGCCCAGGCTATGGCTGGCCGGCAGCGACACCGAGAATGTCACCGCCCGCGTTGCCAGGCTCTATGACGGGTGGCTGCCGTTCCTGCCGAATCCCGACGCATACGAGAAGGCGTGGACGCGCATCAAGGAACAGGCCGTCGCAGCCGGACGCGAACCCAGCTCCATCACCGCCGGTATGTACGCGACGATCACCGTGAACAACGACGCCGAGGCGGCCCGGCACGAACTCGAGAACTACGTCGAGTCCTACTATGCGCGTCCGCTAGAGCTCATGTCGACCGTGCAGGCCTACCGGTACGGCACCGCCGAGACCTGCGCGTCGTGGCTGCGCGAGTACGCCGATGCGGGTGCGAACCACTTCGTGCTGCGGATCGGCAGCCTCAGCACGGACCCGCCGCTCGAGGACATTCTCGCCGCAGCCCGCACTGCGCTGGCCTGAACGGAGACCGCCGATGACCGAACCGATCCCGCCGCATCAGACCAAGGTCGGAGTACTCCTGCCCACCCGCGAGATCGCGATCCAGGGCACATACGACTTCCCGTCCGTCCTCGACTTCGCCGAACGCGCCGAGGCCACCGGCTTCGATTCCGTGTGGATCGGGGACTCGCTGCTGGCCAGGCCCCGCACCGACGCCCTCACGGTGCTCGGAGCGGTCGCTGCGAGAGTCCGCCGTGTCGAGATCGGCACTGCCTGCCTGATCCCGGCGCTGCGCGACCCCGTAGTGGGCGCCAACATGGTGACCGGCCTGCACCACGTCATCGGCGAGCGTTTCATCCTCGGGCTCGGGTCCGGTTTCCCCATCCCGCTGGTGGAACGAGAGTTCGCGGCCGTCGGCGTGCCGTTCGACCAGCGCGTCGGCCGGCTCGACGACATGCTGCGCCTGTGGCGGCAGACCTGGTCGACCCACGGCGACCCGGCCGGCGGGCACTTCACCGGCCGGTACGCCGACGCGGACGGACTGGACCGGCTGCCGCCACCGGCCGCTCCCGGCGGGCCGCGCGTCTGGTACGCCGGTGGCGACACCCCTTGGGTGATGTCGCGGGTCGGCCGCCTCTACGACGGGTGGCTGCCGTTCCTGCCGAGCCCCGACGCGTACGGGAAGGCCTGGACGACCATCCAGGAGAACGTCGCTGCGGCGGGCCGCCCCGAAGGGTCGGTGTTCCCGGCGATGTACGCGACGATCTCCGTCGATTCCGACCGGGAGAAGGCTCGCGCAGCGTTGGAGGACTACGTCCAGCACTACTACGGCTACCCGTTGGAGCTCACCTCAATGGTGCAGGCGTTCCGCTACGGCACCGTCGAGGAGTGCGCCGCCGAACTGGCTCAGTTCGTCCGCGCGGGGGCCAGGCACCTGGTCATCAGGATCGGCTCGCTCGCCCCCGACCCTCCCCTGGCGGAGATCCTCGCAGCGGTTCGCTCAGCGATCACCGCGCTCTGATCGAGAAAGGACGGAACATGGCCGACTGGTCGCGCGCTGTCATCATCGCCAATCCCGGGGCCGGCGGATCACCTGCCGGGCTTGTGCCCGAGGTGGAGAGAGCCTGCCGGGCCGTCAGGCCCGGCCCGAAGCAGGTCGAGGTCCGGTGGACCCGCGGGCCCGGTGACGCCGAGCTGCTGGCGAGGCAGACGGCGGAGCCGGGCGAGCGGACGCTCGTCCCGGCGGTCGGCGGCGACGGCACCCTCGCCGAGGCCGCCGCCGGCCTGGCCGACCGGGATGACGCGGCGCTCGCGGCGATCCCGGCGGGCACCGCGAACTCCTTGTACCGCACCTGGTGGGAGGATGCGCCGTGGCAGGAATCGCTGGCCGCATGTCTCGACGGCAGCGCTGAACTCCGCCACCTCGACTACGCCCGGTGGCGGCGCAACGGCCGTCTCATCCTCGCGGGGGCCGCCACGGGCTTCCCCCCTCAGGGCATCCATGAGGCCGCTACGTACACGAACCTGTCCGGCACCGCCCGGTACGAGATGGGCATGGCGCGGCTCATCCCGCGCTTCGAGCCGTACCCGGGCCGCGTCACCGTCGACGGAGAGGAGGTCCACCGCGGCGACACCCTGCTCGTCAACATCGGCGGCAGCCGCTACCGCGGCGGGAGCTTCGCCGTCCTCCCGCACACGATCCTCGACGACGGCCTGCTCGACGTGGTCGTCGTCGGCGCCGAAAACCGGCTCGCCGAGGTGCTGCGGCTAGCCCGCACCGGTGAGCACGTCGACCTGCCCGGAGCCGTCTACGCGCGCGGCCGCAGCATCACCGTCGAACGCACCGACGGGCAGCCGGTCTGGTTCGAGCACGACGGCGAAGTGCTACCGGACACGTCGGGGCCTCTCACCTTCGACGTGGCCGAAGTCCACCTGCCCGCCCTGGTGGGCCCGGCGGCCGCGGAAAGGCTACTGCCCCGATGACCCTTCTGGAGGAGCTCGTCGGCTGGGCCGCCGCGCTCCGCTACACCGACATCCCGTCGCGCGTCCGCGAGGTCGCCAGGCTCCAGGTGCTGTCGCAGCTCGCGGCCGTCCGTGCGGGCCTGGCACAACCGCAGGGCGCGAAGCTCGTCCGGGCGTTCGGGCCGCCCGTCCAGGAGGATCCGAAGCAGGCCGCCATGGTGATGGCCGGTCTCGGCTCGTGGATGCACTTCGACGACACCGCGTACGCCGGTCACCTGTCGAACTCGACCGTAGCGGTGCCTCTGGCATACACACGCGCCCACGGCCGGGACGGGCGGGCGCTGCTGACCGCGGTGGTCGCCGCGAACGAGTGCGCGGCGCGGCTCACCGCGGCGGCGACGCTC
>NZ_BAAGZI010000018.1:0-35576 GCF_054778695.1 Actinocorallia lasiicapitis | reverse complement strand
GGCCGCCTCCGACACCACGACCGGCCTCAACCTGCGCCACCGCCTCTTCGGCCGGGCGCTCCCCGAGCAGGCGTCGCCCGAACCGTCCAAGCCGGGCGCCCGCCGCCGCACCGACCTGCTGTTCCGCGCCGGCCACGCCCGCGGGATGCAGCGCGGCGCCGACGTCCACCTCGCCCTCGACCTCGACCGCACGTTCTTCTTCGGCCCCGACGGCCGCCGCGTCGACCAGATCAAGCGCTAGACCAGGTCGCTCAGGGGCGTCTTCGGGTCGGTCAGCCGTGCCGGGTCGGGTTCGGCGGCGGAGCGGATCAGCGCCTGGATGTCCTGGGTGACGTCCCAGACGTTGACGTTCATCCCGGCGACGACCCGGCCCGACTGGAGCCAGAACGCGACGTACTCGCCGGAGGCCGGGTCACCGCGGTAGACGACCCGGTCATAGCAGCCGGGCTCGGCGAAACCGGAGAACTCCATGCCCAGGTCGTACTGGTCGGAGTAGAAGTACGGGATCCGGTCGTAGACGACGTTCCGCCCCAGCATCGACCGGGCCGCCGCGGGGCCCGAGTGCAGGGCGTTCGCCCAGTGCTCGGTCCGGATGTGCCGGCGGTACAGCGGATGCTCGGCGTTGGCGACGTCACCGGCCGCGAAGACGTACGGATCGCTGGTCCGCAGCGACGCGTCGACCACGACCCCGTTGTCGACCTTCAGGCCCGCGACCTTCGCCAGGTCCACGTTCGGCGCCACCCCCACCGCGACCACGACCAGGTCGGCGGGGAGCTCCACCCCGCGCGAGGTCGTCACATGGTCGACCGAGCCCTGGCCGCGGATCGCGAACAGGCCGTCCTCGAAGACCAGCTCGACGCCCTTGGCCCGGTGCAGGTCCACGAACCGCGCCCCCAGCTCGGGGCCGAGCGGCACGTGCAGCGGGGTCGACTCGACGTCCACGATGGTCACCCGGTTGCCGTACTCGCGGGCGGCGGCCGCCGTCTCCAGCCCGATCCAGCCCCCGCCGACCACCACCACGTGCCGGTCCCCCTCACGGAGCTGCTCGCGGAGCGCCAGCGAGTCGGCGAGGGTCCGCAGGGTGTGCACCCCCGCCAGTGACGCGCCCGGCACCCGCAGCCGGCGCGGGGAGTCGCCCGTCGCCAGCAGCGGCCGGTCGTAGCGGAGCTCGCTGCCGTCCGACAGCCGGGTGCGCCGCCGCTCCCGGTCGACCGACAGGACGGTCGTCCCCGTCAGGAGCTGGATGTCGTGGTCGCGGTAGAAGATCTCCTCATGGACGTAGACCGAGTCGTCGGGCTCCCGGCCGAGCAGCACGCTCTTGGACAGCGGCGGCCGCTCGTACGGGCGCTCCGGTTCGGAGCCGACCAGCAGCACGGTTCCCTCGAAGCCCTCCTCCCGCAGGGTCTGGGCGGCCTTGGCACCGGCCAGACCGGCACCTGCGATCACATAGGACTCCAGCGCGGGCATGGGGGACCTCCTCGTCCGGCAGCATCACGTTCATCTGAACAGCCGGAGGAGTAACTGTCCACCTACCCACAGAGACTGCTGTGCCGGGCGAGGGCCGAGGTGTCGGTGAGGGAGGCGACCTGGTCGACGACCACCCGGAGCCGGGCCGCGTCGTCGTCCGCGTCGGCGTACGCCCAGCGGAACAGCGGATCGAGGGTGCCGGGCGCGCCCGCCGCGATCGCCTCGGCCAGCTCCGCGATGATGGTCCGCTGGTGGGCGCGGGTCTCGGAGAACGAAGTCCACACATAGTGCGCCGTGACGGCCTTGAGCAGCCCCACCTCCAGCCTGACCTCACGCGGCACGACCAGGTCGGCGGCGTAGCGGGTGAGCCGGCCGGAACCGTACTCGAGCCGGGTGGCCTCCTCGGCGGCCAGGCAGAACCGGCCGATCAGCCAGCTCGTCAGGTTCTTCAGCGCGGCGTAGCTGGAGGCCGTCAGATCGAGGGTGCGCGGCCAGTACGGCTGGCCCTGGAGGATCGCGAACCGCTCCTCCAGCTCCTCGACCTCCGCGTCGCAGTACATCTTCGCGGCCGTGACGCAGACGGCGCGGCGCTCGTCAGGATCGGCCAGCGCCGCCAGGCTCACCGCGCCGGTGACGAGTGAGTCCTCAAGGTCGTGGACGGAGTAGGCCACATCGTCCGACCAGTCCATGACCTGCGCCTCGAAACAGGTGCGGTTCTCCGGCGCGTGCTCCCTGACCCAGATCGCCACTTCAAGATCATCGTCGTACACGCCATATTTGCGCGGATTGTGGTTCCGCCGCCACGGATACTTCATGGTCGCGTCCAGCGTCGCCCTGGTCAGGTTGAGCCCGACGCTGCGGCCGTCGTCGGCGAACGACTTGTACTCCAGCCTCGTCAGCAGCCGCAGGCTCTGGGCGTTGCCCTCGAACCCGCCGCACGGCTGCGCGAACACGTCGAGGGCCTGCTCGCCGTTGTGGCCGAACGGCGGATGCCCCAGATCGTGGGCCAGGCAGGCCGTCTCGACCAGGTCGGGATCGCAGCCCAGCGACTTGCCGAGCTCCCGGCCGACCTGCCCGCACTCCAGCGAATGGGTCAGCCGGGTGCGCTGGAAGTCGTGCGCGCCCGGATCGGCGACCTGGGTCTTGGCGGCCAGCCGCCGCAGCGCCGCGCTGTGCAGCACCCGTGCGCGATCGCGCTCGAACGCGGTGCGATCCCGCCGTTTCGGCGGTTCGGGGGCCCAACGCTGGATGTCACGCGGAGAGTAGCCGTTCATCTTCCGATGGTAGGGCGGCCGGGTGACATCGGCGTTTACATTTTCCCACGGGAACGGCCCAGGAGCACGTAGTACAGGTAACCGCCGGTCTCCCGGACGATCGAATGGAATTGGGTGTCGCGGGTCTGCACGCTCGGCCCGCTGCGCGTCGGCGACGACACCGCCCTGATCCCGTTGTCCCTGGCCATCTTGTCCGACCGCAGGCTGTGCCACGGGTCGGTGACGACCACGCCGGTCTTCCAGCCGCGCGTCCGGTACTCCTTGCCGACGGCCTTCATGCTGGTCAGCGTGTCGCTGCCGGTCTCCAACGCCACGACGCTGCCGGCCGGGACCCCTTTGCCGGTCAGATAGACCTCGCCGGAGGCCGCCTCGGTGGTGCGGTCGCCCATCTGCTTGCCGCCGACCGTCACGATCACCGGGGCGACGCCCTCGCGGTACAGCTCGAGCGCGTGGTCGAGCCGCGCCCGCAGATAGTCCGACGGGACCCCGTTGTACTGGGCGGCGCCGAGCACGATGATCGCGTCGGACTTGGGGTGGTGGTCCTGGCGGGCCTCGTACCAGACCCGCCAGCCCACCGTCGCCGGGGTGAGCACGCAGACCGCGACCACGACGAACAGCAGACGACCCGTCCAGACGAGCCAGCGGGGACGGCGCCTGCGCGCGCGGCGCGGACGGCGCCGCTCCACCCGCTCGGCGCCGTCCTGCTCGGTCTGGTCCCGCTCTGTCCCGGTCACGTCCGCATCCATCGCCATCTCGGTACCCACACTAGGTCAGACGACGTTACGGATCACCTTGTTCACCGGGGAGTTCCCCGGCTGAGTTCCCGGGAGTTCGGCGGCGGGGTTCAGCGGCTGTCGCTGCCCGCCGTCTCGACCGCGGCCCGGCCCGCCTCGAGCCGGGCCACCGGTACTCGGAACGGCGAGCACGACACGTAGTCGAGCCCGACCTCGTGGAAGAAGTGCACCGAGTCGGGGTCGCCGCCGTGCTCGCCGCAGACGCCCAGCTTGATCCCCGGACGGGTCTTACGTCCCTCTTCGACGGCGATCCGCACGAGCCGGCCGACGCCGTCCCGGTCGAGCGTCTCGAACGGAGAGACGCCGAAGATGCCGAGGTCGAGGTAGCGGCTGAAGAACGCCGCCTCCACGTCGTCGCGGGAGAAACCCCAGGTGGTCTGGGTGAGGTCGTTGGTGCCGAAGGAGAAGAACTCGGCGGCCTCGGCGATCTGGCCGGCCGTCAGCGCGGCGCGCGGCAGCTCGATCATCGTGCCGATGAGCGCCTTCGCCGAGCCGGCGACCGACGCGAGGACGGTCTCGGCCTCCTCACGGGCGTGTTCCAGTTCCTGGATCGACCCCACCAGCGGGATCATGATCTCGGGACGGGGGTCGCCGCCTTCGGCGAGCCGGTCGGCGGCCGCTTCGGCGATCGCCCGCACCTGCATCGCGAAAAGGCCGGGAATCACCAAACCGAGGCGCACTCCGCGCAGGCCGAGCATAGGGTTCTGCTCGTGGAGCCGGTGGACGCACTCCAGGAGCCGCCGGTCCTTCGCTTCGGCCTTGTCGCCCGCGAGCGCCACCTTCACCGAAAGTTCGGTCAGATCCGGGAGGAACTCGTGGAGCGGAGGGTCGATGAGCCGGATCGTCACCGGCAGGCCGTCCATCTCGGCGAGGATGCCCCGGAAGTCCGACCGCTGGAGCGGTTCGAGCGCCTCGAGCGCGGCTTCGCGCGCGGCGTCGGTCTCGGCGAGGATCAGGTCCTCGATGAGCTGGCGGCGGTCGCCCAGGAACATGTGCTCGGTGCGGCACAGGCCGATGCCCGTCGCGCCGAACCGGCGGGCCCGCGCGCTGTCCTCGGGGGTGTCGGCGTTGGCCCGGACGGCGAGCCGCGCCGCCGCGTCGGCGTGGGTCATGATCCGGTGGACGGCCTGGACCAGCTCGTCGCCGTCCTCGGCGGCCAGTTCGCCTTCGAAGTACTGGACGACGGGCGAGCTGGAGACGGGCACCTCACCGAGGTAGACCGCGCCGGACGAGCCGTCGATCGAGAGCACGTCGCCCTCGTTGACGGTCAGGTCGCCGACCCGCAGGGTGCGCGCCTTCACATCGATGTCGAGTTCTTCGGCGCCGCACACGCAGGTCTTGCCCATGCCGCGGGCGACGACGGCGGCGTGGGAGGTCTTGCCGCCGCGCGAGGTCAGGATGCCCTGGGCGGCGATCATGCCGGTGAGGTCGTCGGGGTTGGTCTCCCGGCGGACCAGGATGACCTTCTCGCCGCGCGCCGCGGCGGCCACGGCGGCCTCCGAGGAGAACACGGCCTTGCCGACGGCCGCGCCGGGCGAGGCGTTCATGCCCTTGCCGATGCGCACCTTGTCGGCCTTGTCGTCGAACCGGGGGAACATGAGCTGGGCGAGCTGGTCGCCGGAGACGCGGTGGACGGCCTCGTCGAGGTCGATCAGGCCCTGGTCGACGAGCTGGACGGCGATCCGGAAAGCGGCGCCCGCGGTGCGCTTGCCCACCCGGGTCTGCAGCATCCACAGTTTGCCGCGCTCCACCGTGAACTCGATGTCGCACAGGTCGCGGTAGTGGTTCTCGAGCTTGTCCATGATGGCGAGCAGCTCTTCGTAGACCGGCTGGTTGATCTCGCCGAGCTGCGCCAGCGGCATCGTGTTGCGGATACCGGCGACGACGTCCTCGCCCTGCGCGTTCTGCAGGTAGTCGCCGTAGACGCCCTGGTGGCCGGAGGCGGGGTCGCGGGTGAAGCAGACACCGGTGCCCGAGTCCATGCCGAGGTTGCCGAAGACCATCGAGCAGACGTTGACGGCCGTGCCGAGGTCGGCGGGGATCCGCTCCTGCCGGCGGTAGAGGATCGCCCGGTCGGAGTTCCACGAGTCGAAGACGGCCTTGATCGCCAGATCCATCTGCTCGCGCGGGTCGGCGGGGAACTCCCGGCCGGCCTGGTCGCGGACGATCTGCTTGAACGAGGCGACCAGGCCCTGCAGGTCGGCGGCGTCCAGCGCGAGGTCGTCGTGCGTGCCCTTGGCGTGCTTCAGTTCTTCCAACGCCTCTTCGAACAGCTCGCCGTCGACGCCCAGCACGGTCTTGCCGAACATCTGGATGAGACGGCGGTAGGAGTCCCAAGCGAACCGCTCGTTGCCTGCCTGCTTGGCGAGGCCGATGACCGAGTCGTCGTTGAGCCCGATGTTGAGGACCGTGTCCATCATGCCGGGCATCGAGAACTTGGCCCCGGAACGCACGCTGACCAGCAGCGGGTCGTCGGACTGGCCGAGCTGCTTGCCCATCGCCGACTCCAGCGCCGCCAGATGGGCGGAGACCTCGTCGGTGAGTTCCGCGGGCGGTGCGCCCTCGGTGAGGTAGGTCCGGCAAGCCTCCGTGGTGATCGTGAACCCCGGAGGCACAGGAAGGCCGAGATTTGTCATCTCGGAAAGATTCGCACCTTTTCCACCCAGCAGATCTTTAAGATCTTTGTTGCCCTCAGTGAAGTCGTAAACGAACTTCGGCACGGCCACCAGCTCCTTCCACCCTTTGGTCGGGGACTGTACCTGTTGCCTGGTCCGTACCTTGTCGCACCCTTTGTCCCAACAGTATTTCCGCTGGTCAGGGTGGGCACCGTGGTCTATTCCAATAGTCCGGTTCAGTAAACTTTGCGGTTTTTTCACAGTAGATTGGGGACTGATCACCCGTGAAATCCGGGGAAGGTACGTATGAAGGGGGTGAGGCCGTGCGTCGCCGTGGGGCCCTGGGACCTGGCAGTGAACCGTTCGCGGAACCGTTCGCGCCGATCGCGGACTTCGGTTTCCTGTCCGACTGCGAGACCACGGCCTTGATAGCGCCGTCCGGGAACGTCGAGTGGCTGTGCGTGCCGCGGATCGACTCGCCCAGCGTGTTCGGCTCGATCCTGGACCGTGACGCTGGCTACTTCCGGATCGGCCCGGCCGGGGTGGAGGTGCCCGCCGCGCAGCGGTACATCCCCGGCACGATGGTCCTGGAGACCACCTGGTGGACTCCGGGCGGCTGGCTCGTCGTCACCGACGCCCTGATCATGGGGCCGTGGCACCACGAGACCGAGCGGTCGGAGTCGCACCGGCGCGCGCCCACCGACTACGACGCGGCGCACGTCCTGCTCCGCAAGGTCAAGTGCGTCAACGGCAGCGTGCAGGTCCGGATGGACTGCATGCCGGTCTTCGACTACGGCCGCTCCCCCGCCCGCTGGCAGTACAGCGGCGACGGCTACCACGCGGCCGTCGCGGAGGGCGCGGGCCAGCGGATCGACCTGCACACCGACATGAACGTCGGGTTCGAGGGGTCGCTCGCCACCAGCCGCACCCTGCTCAAGGAGGGCGAGTCGCGGTTCGTCGCGCTGTCGTGGAGCTCACACGGCGCGCCGCTCACCATCGACGCCGCCGACGACCAGCTCCGCTGGACCATCCACCACTGGCAGCACTGGCTGGACCGGGGCGACTTCCCCGACCACCCGTGGCGCTCCTACCTCCAGCGCGCCGCGCTCACCCTCAAGGGCCTCACCTACGCGCCGACCGGCGCGGTCGCGGCGGCCGCCACCACGTCCCTGCCCGAGACCCCGGGCGGCGACCGGAACTGGGACTACCGGTACACCTGGATCCGCGACAGCACCATGACGCTCTGGGCGTTCTACGCGCTCGGCTACGACTGGGAAGCGAACGACTTCTTCCACTTCATCACCGACATGGCCGAGCAGTCCGACGGCCATCTGCAGATCATGTACGGCGTCGACGGCCGGTCGGAGCTGCCCGAGGAGACCCTCGACCATCTGTCGGGCTATGACGGGGCCAAGCCCGTCCGGATCGGCAACGGCGCCTACACCCAGGCACAGCACGACGTCTGGGGCGCGATCATCGGCTCGGTCTATCTGTTCGTCAAGAAGCGCGACCGGCTCGACGACAGGCTCTGGAAGATCGTCGTCACCCAGGTCGAAGAGGCGCTGGTGCACTGGCGGCGTCCGGACTGCGGGATGTGGGAGGTGCGCGGCGAACCGCAGCACTTCACCTCCTCGAAGGTGTTCTGCTGGCTGGCCGCCGACCGCGGCGCGCGGCTGGCGCGGCTGCGCGGCGCGGAGGAGGCCGACCGGGCGCGCCGCTGGCAGGAGGCCGCCGACGAGATCCGCGACGACATCCTGGCCAACGCCCTCGACGAGCGGGGCGTGTTCACCGCCCACTACGGCTCGAAGGCGCTGGACGCGTCCGTGCTGCTGATCCCGCTGCTCGGCTTTCTGCCGGCGGACGACAAGCGGGTCCGCGACACGGTCCTGGCGATCGCCGAGGAGCTCACCGAGGACGACCTCGTCCTGCGCTACCGCGCGCAGGAGACCGACGACGGTTTCACGTCGGAGGAAGGGACCTTCACGATCTGCTCGTTCTGGCTGGTCTCGGCACTGGTCACCATCGGCGAGGTGCAGCGGGCCAAGACCCTCTGCCACAAGCTGCTGTCCTACGCCAGCCAGTTGCACCTGTACGCGGAGGAGATCGACGCCCACACCGGCCGCCACCTGGGCAACTTCCCGCAGGCGTTCACGCATCTCGCGCTCATCAACGCCGTCATGCAGGTCATCGGGGTGGAGCGCGGGCAGCGCCACTTCCCCTTCACCTGAGTTCCGACACCGCCGGCGGACGCGAGAATTTGTCACATTCAGGCCAATGTGAAAAATCCTCGCCCCATTGACCGGGCCCCGGTGGCTTCTTACGTTCACGGTGACATCCCACCTGACGAAGGAGTTACCGGTGTCACACATCCGTCAAATCGCGATGGTGAGTGCGGCCGCGCTGTCCGCACTCACCCTCGCACCGCCGGCCCACGCCGCCACGACGACCGTCCGGGCCGGCAGTGCCGGGGCCGCCGCCTACAGCGGCGCCGTCCAGGCCAACCTGCTCGGGGCGGCGTCGGTGTCGACCTCACTGGGCGGCGGTAGCTGTACCGCGTCCCAGCTCACCGGCACGGTCACCGCGACCGGAGCGCCGCTGAACATCTCCGCCGCGACCTTCGGCGGCTGCTCGGGCGCGACCGTCACCCCGCAGAACCTGCCGTGGAACAACGGCAACATCACCTACGCGCCCGTCGCCGGCGGCCGGGACGCGACCGTCTCCATCGGCGTCAAGCTCAAGGCCGTCGTGCCGCTGTTCGGCGGCATCACCTGCATCTACGCGACCACCGCGGCCGCCAACGGCTACAACCCGACCAACCCCAACCGGCCGGACACCGCGAGCAACCAGTTCCAGGTCAGCCTGAACAACACGCCCGCGTCCAAGCAGTCCGGCAGCAGCTTCCTGTGCCCGGGCAGCGCGACCGTCACGGCCAACTACGCGCTCACCGGCGCGACCTCCCCCGGCGTCTACAACCAGACGCTGTTCGTCACGAGCTGAGCGAAGGAGACCCCTCATGCAGCGAACCCGACAGCTGGTCATGGTGGCGGCCATGACCGGCACCGCGCTCGTCGCGGGCGTCCCGGCCGCCCACGCGGCCACCACGACCATCAAGACCTACCCGGGCGGCGTCGCCTACACGGGCAAGGTCCAGGCGGGCCTGCTCGGCACCGCCACCGTGTCCACCTCGATCGGCAGCGGCAGCTGCAACAGCTCCACCATGAACGGCTCGATCAACTCCAACGGCACCGGGCTGTCGATCGCGTCCGCGACGTTCGCCTGGACCCCCGCCCCGCCAGGACCCGCCTGCCAGGGCACCACCACCGCGACGATCAGCAGCCAGAACACGCCGTGGACCGGCGGCGCCGTCACCTACGCGCCCGTCGCGGGCGGCCGGGACGCGACCGTCACCATCGCCAACTTCCGGGTCAAGGCCGTCGTGAACATCTTCGGCGGCATCACCTGCGTCTTCGGCGGCACCATCACGGCCAACGGCTACAACCCGACCAACCCCAACCGGCCGGTGCCCGCCGTCGCCGAAGCGCAGGCGGGCCTGAACGGCGCCACCGTCAACAAGATCAGCTCCGGTAGCAGCTGGCTCTGCCCCGGCACCGCGACGGTCACCGGCACCTACTCGCTCAAGGGCGAGACGGTCGCCAACTCGGGGGTGTACAACCAGTCCCTCCAAGTGACCAGCTAACGGTGACCAGCTGACGGTGACCGGCTAACAGAGAAAACGAAGGCGGCCCGCCCGCGCTCACCCGACATGAGCGCGGACGAGCCGCCGGAGTCCACCCTAAACCGCTAGCAGCCGATGAGCTGGGCGGCGAGGAACTTCTCGACGTTGTCGAGACCGATGCGCTCCTGCTTCATCGTGTCGCGCTCCCGGACCGTCACCGCGTTGTCCTCGAGGGTGTCGAAGTCGACGGTGATGCAGAACGGGGTGCCGATCTCGTCCTGGCGGCGGTAGCGGCGGCCGATCGCGCCGGCGTCGTCGAACTCGACGTTCCAGTGCTTGCGGAGCGCAGCCGCCAGGTCGCGGGCCTTCGGCGACAGGTCGGCGTTGCGGGACAGCGGCAGCACCGCGACCTTGACGGGCGCCAGCCGCGGGTCGAGCCGCAGGCTGGTGCGGGTCTCCATGACGCCCTTGGCGTTGGGGGCCTGGTCCTCGGTGTAGGCGTCCATGAGGAAGGTCAGCATCGCCCGGTCGACACCGGCCGCCGGCTCGATGACGAACGGCGTGTACCGCTCGCCCGACGCCTGGTCGAAGAAGTTGAGCTCCTTGCCCGACGCCTTGGAGTGGGCCTTCAGGTCGTAGTCGGTGCGGTTGGCGATGCCTTCGAGCTCGCCCCACTCGCTGCCCTGGAAGCCGAAGCGGTACTCGATGTCGACGGTCCGCTTGGAGTAGTGCGACAGCTTCTCGGCGGCGTGCTCGTAGAAGCGCAGGTTCTCCTCACGGATGCCGAGGTCGCGGTACCAGGCCATCCGGTAGTCGATCCAGTACTGGTGCCATTCCTCGTCGGTGCCGGGCTGGACGAAGAACTCCATCTCCATCTGCTCGAACTCGCGGGTCCGGAAGATGAAGTTGCCCGGCGTGATCTCGTTCCGGAACGACTTGCCGATCTGGCCGATGCCGAACGGCACCTTGCGGCGCGCGGCCTGCTCGACGTTGTTGTAGTTGATGAAGATGCCCTGCGCCGTCTCGGGACGCAGGTAGGCGAGGCCGGAGGAGTCCTCCACCGGGCCGAGGTAGGTCTTCAGCAGACCGGAGAACTGCCTCGGCTCGGTGAAGGTGCCCTTGTTGCCGCAGTTCGGGCAGTTCAGGTCGGCGAGGCCGTTCTCCGGCTCCTTGCCGTTCTTCTCCTCGTACGCCTCGATCAGATGGTCGGCGCGGAACCGCTTGTGGCAGCTCTGGCACTCCGTCAGCGGGTCGGTGAAGGTCTCGACATGGCCGCTGGCCTCCCACACCTCACGGTTGAGAATGACGCAGGAGTCGATGCCGACGACGTCCTCGCGGCCCTGCACCATCGACTTCCACCACTGCCGCTTGACGTTGTTCTTGAGCTCGACGCCGAGCGGGCCGTAGTCCCAGCTGGCGCGAAGTCCGCCGTAGATCTCACTGGAGGGGAAGACGATGCCTCGCTTCTGCGAGAGCGAGACGATCTTTTCCATCACATCTGAACGGCGGGCCATGGTGTTTGTCTCCAGCTAAACCCCGGTAATTGAACGGGTTTGAGTCTAGGGCACCGGGGTAGACGACCATGTCGTATTACGGCTCGCGGCGCGCAGGTGACCGGCGGTCAGTAGACGAGCCCGTCGACGACGTTGCTGTCGACGTTGAGCTGCACTCCCCCGTGCGTTTCGGTGTGGCCCCCACGGTACTGCTTGATCCGCCGGTGCTCCGCCCACCAGGTCGCCGCGAGGTAGGAGCTGGGCGTGGTCTTGGCCCTGCCGTCCCAGTGGGCGAACCAGATCGAGTTCGGCTTCTTGATCCCCTGGGCGCGGCCGAGGTCGCGGATGCCGGAGCCCGCGCTGCTGTAGACGCCCGACTTGTAGTCCAGCGCGTGCAGGCGCCTGGTCCAGGCGTCGAAGAAGGTCATGACGGCGTTCTTGCAGGTGGTGTTGCCCGAGTTGTAGGCCTCCATGTCGAAGTAGATGGGCCGCTTCGCCGGGATGCCGAGGGCCTTGGCCTTGGCGACGGCGTCGCTTGCGGCCTCCTTGCCGCGCTTGGCGGCCTCCTTGGTCTTGAACCTGGCGGCGAAGTTCGTGCAGGGCGCCTGGAGTCCCACATAGGTGGGGATCAGCCGGTAGCCCATCTGCCGCACCGACCGCACCCAGGACGAGGTCAGGTTGGGCTGGGCGCAGCCGCGTGCCGCCCCGCCGATGTAGATGTTGGCGATGGCGTACGCCTTCCGCCAGGCCTGCATGGTCGCCAGGGACGGCGCCGCGCAGGTGTCGAAGCCGGGGCCCGTCGCCCAGGCCCTGCGGGTGATCGTCGCCCTGGGCGGCGGCTCGCTCCTGGTCCGGCCGGGGCCGACCGACGCCTGCCGCAGGACGCTCTGCAGGCGTTCGGGGTGCTTGGCGTAGGTGCCGGTGATCCGCACCCCCGCCTCGGGCAGGGCGAGGGCGAACTCCCGGGACGCCCCGCCGGTCACTCTCAGTGTCGTCAGCCGCTTCCGTGCGGTCCTGCGGTTCATGGACGGGACCGTCGCGATCGGCGTCAGATGGATCGCCTCGGTCCTGCCAACGATCTTGGACGGGCACTTCGGCTCGCCCTTCGGCAGGCCCACGTAGATCGCGTGGACGTCGAACCTGATGCACTTCTTCGGCTGCTTGGCCAGGTCATAGACCTTCCAGCCACGTGGGACGGGCAGCTCGACCCCCCCGTAGACCACCTTCGGAACCTTGTGGATCTTGGCCTCGGCCGGTCGCTCCGGCATCGCCGAGAGCCCGTAGAGACCGATGCCGAGACCCATACCGATGGAAAGAACCGCGCCGCGCATTCGCTACCCCCCGTGTCGATGTGCCCTTGATCACCGGACACGCCGAGGGGGAAACGGGGGCTAAGCGATCTTTCACCCGGGCTTGACGACCTCATATGCACCGGCTTCGTCGATCGCCAGTGTCGAGAGCGGAATGAAGGCCAAGCGGACGTCCCAGGCGCCCAGGGCCCTACGGTAATAGCCCGCGCCCTCCCATTCCGTGACAAGAACCCACAGATCAGGCTCGTCGGCGTTGCGTCCGAGACGGCCATAGAGGAAGCCGGGCGACGCCTCGAGCGCGGCCAGCACGGGGCCGATCTTGGCCTGGAAGTCGTCGGGGTCGGGCACGCGGTAGCGGGTCATCGCAATCACCCCGGAAGTGTCGCACCCCCGCCTGCCCCCGCGCCCCGGGACGGGCTGGCACGATGACCGGATGAGCCTGCGTGAAGCGGTGGTGCGCGCCAGCGCCGTGCCGATCGTCGTCCTGCACCGGCTGCCCCGCTGGGTGCTGCCCGTGGTCGTCACGCTGCTGATGCTGGTCGGCATGGTGGTGCGCGGCCCCTGGGGCGCAGTGAGCCTGTTCGCCCTGACCCTCTTCCTCGGCTGGTTCTTCTATCTGTCCTGGCCGCAGCTCCGTCCGGCGGACCGGCTGCTGCGGGCCGGGGCCGTCGTGCTGCTGCTCGCGCTGGCGGCGGGTGATCTCGCCTGAAGCAGGGGCAGATCCGACGATTTTGACAATCGTTTTCATTTTCCCCGATACTGGGGCCATGAAGCGCCCCGCTCTGCTCCCCGCCGTCCTCACCGCCGCCGTCCTCGCCACCACCGCCGCCGGCTGCGGCGGAACCCCCGCCGCCTCCGACGGCCGACCGGCGGTGATCGCCTCCTTCTACCCCGTGGCCTGGCTGGCCGAGCGGGTCGGCGGCGCGCACGTCGCGGTCACGACCCTCACCAAGCCCGGCGCGGAACCGCACGACCTGGAGCTGTCGCCCAAGCAGATCGCCGAGATCAGCGACGGGAAGCTGACGATCTATGTGAAGGGCGTGCAGCCCGCCGTGGACGACGCCGTCGCCCAGCACGCGAAGGACCGCTCCCTCGACGCCGCGTCGCTGGTCAAGACCCTGCCCGTCACGGTCGAGGAGGAGCACGAGGGCGAGGAAGAGGAGGAGCACGGCCACGAGGAGGTCGGCTTCGACCCGCACGTCTGGCTCGACCCGTCGCGGATGGCGACGATCGCGACCGCGCTCGGCGACCGGTTCGCCGCCGCCGACCCCGGCAACGCCGCCGACTACAAGGCGCGGGCCGCCAAGACCGCGGGCGAGCTCACCGCGCTCGACACCGACTTCACCCGGGGGCTCAAGAGCTGCGCCCAGCGCAAGATAGTCACCTCGCACGGCGCGTTCGCCTACCTGGCCGACCGGTACGGGCTCCAGCAGATCGGCATCGCGGGCATCGACCCCGAGGCCGAGCCGTCCCCGCGCCGGCTCGCCGAGCTCACCGAGGAGATCAAGAAGACCGGGGTGACCACGGTCTTCACCGAGACCCTGGTCAGCCCGAAGATCGCCGAGACGCTCGCCGGCTCCGCCGGGGTCAAGACGGCCGTCCTCGATCCGATCGAAGGCGTCAAGGACGGTTCGGGTGACGACTACCTCACCCTCCAGCGCAAGAACCTCGACGTGCTGCGCTCCGCGCTGTCCTGCCGGTGACCGACAATGGAAACCATGACGGATGCCGTTTTCGAACTCCATGACGGACACGTCCGGCTGGACGGCCGCACGATCCTGTCCGGCATCGACCTGACCGTCCGCCAGGGCGAGGTCGTCGCCCTGCTCGGCCCCAACGGCTCCGGCAAGTCCACCCTGGTCAGGGCGCTGCTGGGGCTGATCCCGCTGAGCTCGGGGCGGCGGGCGGTCTTCGGCGCGGCCCGGTTCAGGGACTGGGGCCGGATCGGTTATGTCCCGCAGCGGCTGGAGGTGGGCGGCGGGGTGCCGTCGACCGTCCGGGAGATCGTCTCCTCGGGACGGGTGGCCCGCCAGTCCCGGCTCCGATTCACCTCCCGGGCCGACCGCGCCGCCGTGGACCGGGCGATGGCCGCCACCGGCGTCGCCGAACTGGCCTCCCGCAGCCCCGACCGGCTGTCGGGCGGGCAGCAGCAGCGCGTGCTGATCGCCCGTGCCCTGGCCGGCGAACCCGACGTCCTGATCATGGACGAGCCGCTCGCCGGGGTGGACTCCGCCCACCAGTCCGCGCTGGCCGACACCCTCGCCGCACTGGTCGCCGAAGGGAAGACGATCATCCTGGTCCTGCACGAACTGGGCCCGATCGCCCCGCTGATCACCCGGAGCGTGGTGCTGGACCACGGCCGGATCGTGCACACCGGCGCGGCCCCCGAGCCGACCGGGCCCTGCGCGGAACCCGGCCACGACCACGTCCATCCGCACGCACCCGCCGCGGCCGCGCCGTCCCTCTGGAAATGACCATGCTCTCCTACGACTTCATGCAGCGGGCGCTGCTCGCGGCCGTCCTCATCGGGCTGGCCGCGCCCGCCGTCGGCACCTTCATCGTGCAGCGGCGGCTCGCCCTGCTCGGCGACGGCATCGGCCACATCGCCCTGACCGGGGTCGCGTTCGGCCTCGTCACCAGCACCTCGCCGGTGCTCGGCGCGGTGGTCGTCTCCGCGCTCGGCGCGATCGCCATCGAACTGCTGCGCAGCCGGGGCAGGACCGGCGGCGACGTCGCCCTGGCCCTGCTGTTCTACGGCGGGCTCGCGGGCGGGGTGCTCGTCACCAACTTCGCGCCCGGCGGCAGCACCTCCAACCTGCTGGCCTACCTGTTCGGCTCGATCAGCAGCGTCTCCGCGACGGATCTGTGGGTGATCGGCGGGCTGGTCGCGGCGGTCCTGGCCGTGCTGGCGGTCTTCGGCCGGGAGCTGTTCCTGCTCTGCCAGGACGAGGAGGTGGCGCGGGCGTCCGGGCTGCCCGTCCGGTTCCTGAGCATCCTGCTGGCCGTCACCGCGGCGCTGACGATCGTGGTCGCGATGCGCGTGGTCGGGCTGCTGCTGGTCAGCGCGCTGATGGTGGTGCCGGTCGCGGCGTCCCAGCAGATGACCAGAGGGTTCAAGGCCACCGCCGCGCTCGCCATGGTCTTCGGGGTGGTCGCCGCGGTCGGCGGTCTCGCCGGCTCCTACCAGTTCAGCACCGGCGAGGTGAACATCTCGCCGGGACCGGCGATCGTGCTGGTCGCGCTGGTCCTGTTCGCCGCCGCCTCGCTGGGCGGCCTCCTCCTGCGCCGCGCGAGCGGCGGACGGATAGAGTCTGGGACACGTCCAGCCGCCGAGGAGGCCACACCATGACCACAGCCAGACGCGACGCGGTACGGCGCGCCTTGGCGGTCAGCGACGGCTTCCGCAGCGCGCAGGACATCTACGCCTACCTGCGCGCCGAAGGCTCCAAGATCGGCCTGACCACGGTGTACCGCGCGCTCCAGGCGCTGTCGGACGCCGGCGAGGTCGACGTGCTCCGCACCGACGACGGCGAGGCCGTCTACCGGGCCTGCACCACCGGCGAGCACCACCACCATCTGGTCTGCCGCTCCTGCGGCAAGACGGTCGAGGTGGCGGGGCCCGCGGTCGAGAAATGGGCCGACCAGGTCGGCGCGGAACACGGATTCACCGGAATGACCCACACGCTGGAGATCTTCGGCACGTGCGCCGAATGCGCGAAAGGGCGGTGAGCCGAAGCTCACCGCCCTTTCCCTGAAGTCTGTTAGAACGGCTGGGGCTGGCCCTTCTTGCCGGCGCCCTTGCCCCACTCCAGAACCTCCCACTTGAGGCCCTTCAGGTGACCCTGACCGGTGCCCGCGTTGTACTTGCTCGCGGGCTTCTTGCCGTCGAGCAGGTAGCGGAAGGTGTAGGTGTCGAGGTCGAGCATGATGCCCCGGTGGGACGGGCTGCCCGGGCCGCGGTCGCCGATGAAGCCGGTGACGGAACGGCCGTTGTAGGAGACCTTCACCTTGGTGTGGAGCGGCCAGCTCGGTGAGGCGAACAGGCCCTTCTGCATCGGCTTGCCGCCGGCGGGGGCGCCGGTGTCGCCGTTGACGCCCGAGCCGTCGTCCCAGAAGTAGGACGCGGTCGTCGAGCCCGCGAGCAGCGCCTTCGCCTCGTCGGCCTTCTTCGCGGCCTTCTGCTCGGCCTGCTCGCGCTTGTCCTTGGAGCTGTTCTTCTGTGCCGCGATCGCCTGCTTGGGAGCGCCCAGCGCATCGGTCGCGGTCGAGACGTCGTTGGTGTTGACCATGAGTCCCGCGGTGATCGCGGCAACGAGGGTGACGCCACCGGCGACGGACGCGGTAAGAGCCTGCTTCTGCACGGAAATCCTTTGTTCTGCGGACAGGACAGCCCCGCCGGGGCGCGTGGAAACAGGGCGCCGCGGTTGGAAAAGGCGGGGACTTGCGCAGCCGTACGCGCTGAGGCGCGGTGCGCTGACGCGACCTTGAGTCGCACTTGAACTAGGACGGGAGCAGATGAACCGGGGTGCTCCCGACTGGATAACTAAGAGTTAACCAGACCTGTCAAGAAACGACAAAACAGACACCATGGTTCGGCACGTGATCGGTCTGTGATCGGTCGCGAAAACCCAGCAGGACAAGGGTTCGTGCAAACAGAACCGCCCCCGGTAAAGAAACCGGGGGCGGTGAATGACAGTTATGTAATTACAGAGTGGGCAGCTTCGCGGTCAGCGTTCCGTCCGTGACGACACTGCACGTGATCTTGTTCAGCCCGCTGCTCTTCCAGCCCAGGGTGTCCGGCGAGAGGTAGGAGACGCCGCCCTGCCCGCCGTTGGGACCGAAGACCCGCTTCGCGTAGGCCGGGTACCGCTTGCTCCACTGGAGCTCCAGGCTCTGGCACTTCTTCAGGATCGCGTCGGACGACCGGAGGCCCGTCATCGTGGTCACCGCGATGACCTGGGCGTTGTGGGCCTGGGTGCACGGGATCGCCTTGAGCGTGTCGATGCTCTCCTCGCCCGCGCCCACCTTGAGCTGCTCCTTGTAGCAGTCGCCGAGGCGCAGCTCCTTGGCGTCCAGATCACCGGCCTTGGTGATCTCCGAGCTGGGCTTGAGCGCGTTCGAGGGCGCCTTGTCGTCGCGCAGGTCGTTGTCACCACCACCGGAGAACGCGCCCCGGACGCCCGCCAGGACCACGATCAGGCCGATCGTGCCGCCGATCGACAGGAGGCCGCGGAGCGCCTTGTTGGGGCGGTGCCGCGGCGGCGGGCCCGGGGGGAAGCCGCCGGGCTGGGCGAAGGGGTCGCCGCCGGGGTACGGGGGCGGGGCCTGGCCGGGGTAGGCGCCCGGCGCGGGGGGCGGGGCACCGAATCCCCCGGGGGCGGGCTGCTGGTAAGCACCCGGCTGCGGCTGACCATACGGCTGCTGGGGCTGCCCATACGGCGAAGCGGGCTGCTGCTGGCCGTAAGGGTCGAACGACGGGGGCTGGTTGCCCGACGGGGGGTAGCTCATGGACGCGCACGATAGCGGCTAACTATGACATTCCCCAACATGGACGCCATTCCGCCCCCCATGCAATAAAAGACCACTTACTCGAAAGGTGGTCCCTCCATGCGCAAGCGCGCCACCCTCACCGCCGCCACCGCCGCCGCACTCACCGCGGCCGCCCTGGCCCCCCTGCCCGCGGCCGCGGAACCGGCCGACGTCTTCCAGATCGCGACCGTCACCAAGGATCCCGACGGCACCACCCATACCCGCCTCGTCCGGACCTTCGGCGGCCTGCCGGTCCTTGGCGGCGACCTGGTCGAGCACCGCACCAGGGAAGGACGGCTGCGGAACGTCAGCCGGACCCTGACGGCCGCCCCGCACCGCACCACCCAGAAGATCAGCGCCTCGAAGGCCGGCGGGATCGCCGCGTTCGGCGGACGGCAGCCCGCCGCGGGCTCCGCCGGCCTGGTCTACGAGGCGCGCACCCCCGACCGCAAGCCCCGGCTGGCGTGGCGCTGGCTGGTCAGCGGCCAGACCGCGGACGGCACCCCCAGCAAGGTGTGGGTCTCCGTCGACGCGTCCACCGGGAAGGTCCTGCTCCGCGAGGAGACGGTCATGACCGAGGTCGGCGACGGGAAGTCGCTGTACGGCGGCACGGTGCCGCTGCAGACGACCAAGACCGGCTCCACCTTCACCCTGCAGGACCCCACCCGCGGCAACACCTACACCGCCGACGCCGCCAACCAGAGCGACTTCTGCATCTGGATCTTCTGTCTGTGGCGCGCGCCGAACACCAAGTTCACCGACGCCGACAACCACTGGGGCAGCGGCGCCACCGCCGACAAGTCCACGGTCGCCGTGGACGCCCAGTACGGCACCGACCAGACCTGGGACTTCTACAAGACCTTCTTCGGCCGCAACGGCATCAAGAACGACGGCAAGGGCTCCTACAACCGGGTCCACTACGGCAGCAAGTACGCCAACGCCTTCTGGGACGAGTCGTGCTTCTGCATGACCTACGGCGACGGCGACGGCACCCAGGTCGGCCCGCTGACCAGCCTGGACGTCGCCGCCCACGAGATGAGCCACGGCGTGACGAGCGCCACGGCCAACCTCACCTACAGCGGCGAGTCCGGCGGCCTCAACGAGGCCACCTCCGACATCTTCGGCAGCGCCGTGGAGTTCTTCGCCGCCAACTCCGCCGACCCGGGCGACTACCTGATCGGCGAGAAGATCGTCCTGCCGGGCTTCGGCAAGTCCGCGCTGCGCTACATGGACAGGCCCAGCAGGGACGGCAAGTCGGCCGACTACTGGTCGTCCTCGCTCGCCAAGCTGGACGTCCACTACTCCTCGGGCGTCGGCAACCACTTCTTCTATCTGCTGGCCGAGGGCAGCGGGCCGAAGACGATCAACGGGGTGGCCTACGACAGCCCGACCTTCGACGGCGTGGCGGTCGCCGGGATCGGCCGGGAGAAGGCCGTCCGGATCTGGTACCGGGCGCTGACCACCTATATGACGTCGGGGACGACCTACGCGGGCGCCCGGACGGCGACCCTGAACGCCGCCCGTGACCTGTTCGGCGACGGCAGCTCCGAGCAGGGCGCCGTCGCGTCCGCGTGGAAGGCCGTGAACGTCACCTAGAACGCCAGATTGACAGACTTTTCCTACAGGTTTAGTCTGAAATTGTCCTCGCCGGTCCGCTCTCACGGCGCGCGAGCGGACCGGCGAGGACAGAGCCCCGAATACTCAGGTGACGACCGGGTTGGGGATCGCTCCCCCGTAGCGCCGGTCGCGCGAGGCGTACAGCTCGCAGGCGTACCAGAGGTGCCGGCGGTCGAAGTCCGGCCAGAGGGTGTCCTGGAAGACCATCTCGGCGTAGGCCGACTGCCAGATCAGGTAGTTCGAGGTGCGCTGCTCCCCCGACGGCCGCAGGAACAGGTCCACGTCCGGAAGCTGCGGCTGGTACAGGTAGCGGGCGAAGACCTTCTCCGTGATCTTGTCGGGGTTGAGCTTGCCCGCGGCGACGTCACGGCCGATCGCGGCGGCGGCGTCGGCGATCTCGGCCCGGCCGCCGTAGTTCACACAGAACTGCAGGGTGAGCACGTCGTTGCCGACCGTCATGGCCTCGGCGTCCTGGAGCTCCTTGACCACCGAACGCCACAGCTTCGGGGTGCGCCCCGCCCAGACGATCCGGACGCCCATCTCGTTGAGCTGGTCGCGGCGGCGCCGGATGACGTCGCGGTTGAAGCCCATCAGAAAGCGGACCTCCTCCGGCGAGCGCCGCCAGTTCTCCGTGGAGAACGCGTACGCCGACAGATACGGGACGCCCAGCTCGATGGCGCCCTCGATCACGTCGAAGAGCGAGTACTCGCCCATCTTGTGGCCCTCGGTACGGGGCAGGCCGCGCTCCTTGGCCCAGCGCCCGTTGCCGTCCATCACCATGGCGACGTGCTTAGGGACGAGTTCCTTGGGCAGTACCGGCGGCTTCGCTCCGCTCGGGTGAGGATCCGGGGCGCGGAACTTCACTCGCAGTCCTTCTTTCCTGATCATCCTGTACGGCTCCGTCACGGGGGGCGGGCCTGTCCCGCTCCACGTGCCGCAGCGACCTGATGCCGTGCTCCAGATGCCACTGCAGGTAGGCCGCCACGAGACCGCTGCACTCTATGCGGTGACGGTCCTGACTATTGTCCGCGATATCCCATTCGCCCCGGAGCAGGGCCATCATCAGCGCGAAGGTGTCCGGGGCCGGGGTCGCCGAGCCCGGCACCTTGCAGGCCAGGCAGATCGCCCCGCCGGCGGCGATGGAGAACCAGCGGATGCCCTGCCGGCCGCCGCACCGCGCGCACTCGTCCAGGGCGGGCGCCCAGCCCGCGATCGACAGGGAGCGCAGCAGGAACGCGTCCAGGACGAGCCTGGGCTCGTGGGAGCGGTCCCCCAGAGTGCGCAGCCCGCCCACCAGCAGCAGGAACTGCCGAAGCGACGGCTCGCGCTCCTCCGCGGTCAGCTTCTCGGCCGTCTCCAGCATCGCCACCCCGGCCGTGTAGCGCGGGTAGTCGCTGACCAGGGGCTCCCCGTAGGGGCGGATGGTCTCGGCCTGGGAGATCAGATCCAGGGAGCGGCGCTCGTAGAGCTGGAGATCCACATGGGTGAACGGTTCCAGCCGGGCCCCGAACCGGGACTTGGTCTTCCGGACGCCCTTGGCCACGGCCCGGATCCGGCCCGTCCGCCTGGTCAGGATCGTCACGATCCGATCCGCCTCGCCCAGTTTGTGGGTGCGGAGCACGATGCCCTCGTCGCGGTAGATCGTCACCGGAACATTCTCCCCCATCTACCGTCGGCGACAGGAAGTGGACGGCGTGTCACGGCGTTCCTGTGGCCGGAATCACCGGCCCATGACAACGTTGACGCCATGAGATGCACGATCGTCCCCCCTCACATCCTGGAACGGGTCGTCGAGCGCACCGACGATCCCGCACTGCGCGCCCGGGCACTCCGGAACCTGCAGCTCGACTCCTTCACCCGGACCGGCAGACGGCTCGCCCCCGATCTGCCGCCCGTGGGCAACGGCAGACGCGACGAACCCGACCGGACGATCAAGGACGCCCGGCACCGGGACGAGCTGCCCGGCGACACCGTCAGGACCGAGGGCGGAGACCCCACCGGCGACACCACGACCGACCGGGCCTACGACTGGCTGGGCGTCACGTTCAGGTTCTATGAGGACGTCTACGACCGCAACTCGATCGACAACGCCGGAATGTCGATGATCTCGACCGTGCACTACGGGGTCGGCTACGACAACGCCTTCTGGAACGGCGAGCAGATGGTCTACGGCGACGGCGACGGGGTGCTGTTCACCGACTTCACCGGGCCGCTGGACGTCACGGGGCACGAGCTGACCCACGGGGTCACCCAGTACACCGCGGGGCTCGCCTATTTCGGGCAGTCCGGGGCGCTCAACGAGTCGATGTCGGACGTCTTCGGGTCGATGATCAAGCAGTTCCATCTGGCGCACACCGTCGGCGAGGCCGACTGGCTGATCGGCGAGGGGCTGCTGGCGCCGAGCGTCAACGGGGTGGCGCTGCGGTCGATGAAGGACCCGGGCACCGCCTATGACGACCCGCAGCTCGGCAAGGACCCGCAACCCGGTCATATGGACCAGTATGTCCGTACGCACAGCGACAACGGCGGCGTCCACATCAATTCCGGCATCCCGAACAAGGCGTTCTATCTGGCCGCCACCGAGCTCGGCGGCCACTCCTGGGAGCGGGCGGGCCAGGTCTGGTTCGACACGCTGACCGGCGGAACCCTCTACCCCGACGCCACTTTCACCGACTTCGCCGCCGCCACCCTCCATGCCGCTTCCGCGCGGTACGGAACCGGTTCCGATGAGGAGTCGGCGGTGCGGAACGCCTGGCTGGGGGTAGGCGTAAGGACATGAAAGTCACGGTGGTCCGATCCGGTGGTTTCGCCGGAATCGAACGGCGCGGCGAGGCCGACACGGCGGGCGATCCCGTCCTGCGCTCGCTGATCGCCCGGGTGGATCTGCAGGCGCTCCCCCCTCCCGGGGGCCCGTCCGCCGACCAGTTCGTCTACGACATCGACATCGGCCCCCACCACGCCACCGTAGGCGAATCCCACCTGACCAGCGCCCTCCGCGAACTGGTCCACCACGTCCTGAGATGAGCCCGGACCCGGCTGACGCGGCCCCACCCGGACCGTGTCAGCCGGGCAGCCGGATCCACACCTCGTAGTCGCCGGCCCCGCGCGACGTCCGGAAGGGCAGCTTGGCCGCCAACCGGTACCGGGGCGCGTCGCGGAGCTGGGTCTGCAGCGGGCCGGAGATCTCGTGGCTGGCCTGACGGTCCAGGACGATCACGTCGAAGTACGCGTCCGCCACGGCCATCCGGTAGGCCTCGGGGCCGGTCGTGTCCCGGTAGAGCAGGTAGTAGAAGCTCGTGACGCTGGTCGGCGGGGTCCGCTCGTACAGGTAGTAGGCGGGGGTCTCGGCGATCTCCGTGAGGACCTTCCCTCCGGCCGGGACCACCCGGTCAAGTTCCTGGTTGAGCAGTGAGCTGTTCACCCAGGAGGCGTACTGCTTCTCGGCCTCGTGGGTGCCGGCCCAGAGCAGGCCGACGCCGACCGCGATGGCGGGCAGCGGAAACCGCAGATGCGCTCCGGTGAGCCTGGCCAGCGCCAGCCCCGCGAGCGGCGCCGCGAACACGAGCCCGAACCCGACGTGCTTGAACAGCGAGACGTCGGTGTGCAGGTGCAGATGGTAGGCGGGGGCCAGCAGCAGCGTCGCGAACAGGACCACGCAGAGCAGGACGTTCCTGACCCTGGACGGCACCGCCGCACGGTCGCCGGTCAGGGCGGCCGCCACCCCGAGCGCGGCGGCCACGATCGTCGGGCCGAGCCACCGCCCCGAAGCGGCGAGCAGGGTGGAGGCGGGCACACCGCCGTCGCCCCGTCCGGTCGTCGTGGACTGCAGGGCACGGAGGGCGTCCAGCCCGAACAGCACCCCGGCCACGACGGCGCAGAGCGCGAGACCGAAGACCGCGCCGCGCGCCAGCGCCCGAGGCCACGACGTTCGCGCGACGAGCACCGCCATCGCGACCACCGTGGGCA
This sequence comes from Actinocorallia lasiicapitis, assembly GCF_054778695.1. Lineage (NCBI taxonomy): Bacteria > Bacillati > Actinomycetota > Actinomycetes > Streptosporangiales > Thermomonosporaceae > Actinocorallia > Actinocorallia lasiicapitis. The sequence goes on along the minus strand of NZ_BAAGZI010000018.1, from coordinate 11,835 downwards.
GGTACAGCGCCGAAGCGTACTTGAACGCGACCATCAGCCCCGCCACCGGCACCGCGGGGGCGAGCAGCCAGGGCCGGGCCGCCGACGCGGCCGCGAGCCTGGCGAGAACGGCGAGGAACAGCACGATGAAGGCGTCATAGGTGGCGAAGTTGCCCAGCACCTGGGTCGACTGGGGGACGGCGAAGGCGGCGGCCGCGCAGAGTCCGGCCTTCTGCGACCACAGGCTCCTGGCCGTCCCGCAGACCAGGACGGTCGCCGCGAGGACGCAGACCAGGCTGACGGCGCGCGCCGCGGCGAGCCCGCCGAGCGCGTCCACCTGGTGGATGCCCAGCGGATAGAGGTAGGGCGACCCGGAGAAGTAGGCCGTGTAGCCGTACTGGTCGGGCGTCAGGCCATGGCCGATGTTGTGGTCGAGCAACCGCCCCGCCGTCAGATACAGGGCCTCGTCCTGGAAGGCCGTGTTGCGCAACCGCAGCGACAGCACGGCCTGGAGCACGAGGATCCCACCGAGCAGCAGCCGGAAGACTCCTTCCCTGCGGGTCATCCGGTGAACTCCGCGACTCCGCGCCGGAAGGCCTCCAGCGCCTGCGGGGAGCTCTCCACCCGCCAGTCGCTCTCCTTGTCGAGGTTGAACCAGACCAGCCCGATGATCCGCGGATCGGTGGCGACGTGGTGCAGCAGATCGGTGATCGCTTTCGGCTTGCCCGGGCCCTTGTCCACCGCGGTCTCGGCGAGGAGCACCGGTTTGCCGGTGAACTTCCGCAGTTCCCTGAGGGTCGGCTCGAACACCTTCCGGAAGGTCCGCCCGCTCTGCCGGCGATAGAAGCCGTTGAGGCCGATCCAGTCGACGTGGGCGTCGCCCGGATAGTAGGGCCGGATCCGGAGCCAGCGGGTGGCGTTGATGATGTTCGGCGACCAGATCCACAGGACGCTGACCGCGCCCTGGTCGAGGAAGACCTGGTGCAGCCGCCGCCACGCCCGGACGAACTCGCTGGGTTTGCGGTTGCCCCAGGGATACCAGGTCCCGTTCATCTCGTGGGCGAAGCTGAGCAGGACCGGGGCGTTCAGATCACGGAGCTGCCCGGCCACCGAGGCGGCGTAGCCATCGGCGGCGCCGTCGGCGATCTCGGCGAGCGAGCTCTTGTCCGGCTCCCACGCCAGGAACGGCAGCGCACCGGCCTTCCGGACCGCGGTGACGGCTTCGACGGGGAACGGCTCCCCCCAGCCCAGGAACATCTTCACGATGGAGGGATGGTGGCCGACGTCGCCGGCGAACCCCGCCAGTTTCACCGAGAAGGCGTTCACGTCGGCGGTGGAACGGGGCGCTCCACCGAACGTCACACCGAGGTGATCGGTGCTGGGCCGGTAGTAGCCGCGCATGTCGTACGGCATGAACTGGGCGGGCGGCCCGGCCTGCGGCCTGCGCGGCGGCGGTGCCGGGCGGGGCGCGAGCGCGCAGCCCTGGACCAGCAGACCGGCGGCCAGGGCCGCGCTCGCCTTCCTTGTTCCGCGCCTCATTCCGCGGGCCTCCTCGGCTGCAGAACCATCCGCCCGCTCACCAGCACGTCGAACAGGGCGAGACCGAGCAGGACGGCTGAGGCGGCGCGGTCCATCGTGCTGAAACGCCACAGCGCGGCGGCGAGGAAGGCCACGGCCGTCGAGACGCTCCAGCCCGCCGCGGCTCGCCAGACGACCCGGCGCATCCGGGAGACGTTGCCGTCCACGCCCGAGGGCCGCCAGCGCAACCGCCGCCCGCTGACGAACGCGGCCAGCGCGAACACATGGGCCCAGCAGCACAGGAGCCGGACCGCGAACGCCTCCAGCCGGAACGGGCATCGGTGCCACAGCGGCAGCACGACCCCGCCGAACACCAGGCTGGGCAGCAGCCAGAACGCGCCGGACGCGGTGAGCGTCTGCGGCAGGTAGAGCAGGATCGCCAGCGGGATCAACGGCGCCCACACCGGAAGGAGCGCGGTGTGCAGGTAGTACAACGCCCCGGCCAGATAGGAAAGGCGCATCCGCCACGACATCCGCGACCGCCAGAACCGTGCTCCCCCGACCAGTTCGAAGGAGGCCAGCGACCAGCGGAACTGCTGGCCGAGGAAGGCGTGGGTGGAGTCGGGGCACACGCCCGCCGACAGCACCAGCGGGATGTAGCGCAGGTCCCAGCCCCGCAGTCGCAGATCAAGGCCGGTGTGCATGTCCTCGGAGTGTTCGGCCAGGCTGCATCCGCCGATCTCGGCGAGCGCCGTCCTGCGGTAGACGGCGCAGCTACCGCAGCAGACGCTGCCGCCGCCGCGCTGTCGTGAGACCTGGACCGACCGGTAGAAGATCTCCTGGACGGCGCCCGCCCCGCGCTCCAGCCAGTTCTGGTGTCCTTCGGCCCGGAAGAACTGCGGGGTCTGGACGATCGCGGTGCGCGGCTCGGCGAGCAGCCAGGGCAGGGTCTCGGCCAGGAAGTCGGGGCGGGGCGCGAAGTCCGCGTCGAGCAGCAGGACGAACTCGCCGTGGGAGTGCGCGAAGCCGAACCGCAGATTGCCCGCCTTGCGGTGGCGGCCCCGATCGGGGCGCGAGCCGTACCTGAATCCGAACTCCAGGGCGAGCTCCTCGACCGCACGGCTGCCGGAGTCGTCGAGGACGAACGGAATCGCCTGCCCCGGATAGGCCTCGACCAGCGCACGGACATGGATCCAGGTGTTGCGGAGCATCGGCAGCGGCTCACCGCAGACCGGCAGGAAGATGTCGACGGTCGGCGTGCCCGCACCCCCGCCCACGGCGAGCGCCCGGTGGGCCTTCAGATCGAAGTCGCGGGTGAACAGGTCGAGCACGAGCGAGACGACGAACCCGGCCGCTCCCGCCGCGAGCAGCGGGGCGAACAGCCACAGCAGCGGATCGGCCTGGACGAAACGCCACTGGGTGACGGCGAGCCCGCCGAAGCTCAGCGCCCCGAACGGGATCAGCACGCCCAGCCGCCGCCGCAGGTAGCCGTACTTCTCGTCCTCGTCCGGCGGATCGGGCAACGGCCTGCCGGCGTGCTCGAGCGGGCCGGTCTGACGCCCGGCGACCTGCGTCATCGTCACCCCTTCCACAGCCGGATGTAGGTGTCGTGGCCGCCGGTCGCGATGACGTCCTCGCCCTCGACCCGTCCCGTCGCGACGACCCAGGCGATCTTCTGCGAGACGGTTCTGGGCGGCCGCAGATCGGTGCCGTCGGCGAGGTTCCACACCCGCAGGGTCATGTCGTTGCCGACCGTCACTGCGGCCTTGACGCCGTCGACCTCGGCGGCGACGAGCCCGTGCACCTTGTCGGTGTGGCCCTTGTAAGCGGTGTGCCGCCGGTCCACCAGGTCCCAGACGTGCAGCAGCGTGTCGTCCCCGACGCTGAGTGCGGTGGGCCGGCCGCCGATCACGGTGTAGGCGAGCGCCTGCACCTGGCCGATGTGTCCCTCCAGAGGCTCGCCGACCGGCCGATGGGTCTCCAGGTCCCAGAGCCTGATCTTGCCGTTGGCGTCACCCGACATGATCACTTGGCGGTCGCTCAGGCTGCCCATGGCCAGCGCGCCGACCACGTTCTCATGGCCGCGCATGACGCTGCCGAGCGGCTTGCGGCCGACGAGGTCCCAGACCCGGACGGTCATGTCGCCGCCGGTGGACACCACGACCGGCACGCCGCCGACCCCGTCGATCGCCAGCGCGCCCACCCAGGAACCGTGCCCGGTCAGCACGGCCTCCTCGGTGTGGGAGTTCAGGTTCCAGATCCGGAGGGTCCTGTCCTCGCCCGCCGAGACCGCGAACGGCTCGCCCTCGTTGGGGAAGAAACGCACTGCGCCGACCCAGCCGGTATGGCCCCGCAGCGGAGCGCCCTGCGCCTTGGCCGTGATCGGATCCCACACCCGGACGGTCCGGTCGGAGGCCCCGGACAGCAGCAGGGTCCGGTCGCCGGTATCGGCGAACTCCAGCGCGGTGACCCCGGTCGTGTGGCCCTTCAGCAGGGCGCCGTCCTTCAGCCCGCCACCGCCTCTGGACTTCAGCACGATCCCGGCCGCGACCGCTCCTGCCGCGCCCACGGCGACCAGGCCACCGCCGGCCAGCACCCGCCTGCGGCTGAACAGCCGCAGGGTGCGGCCCGTCGTGTCCTCGGCGGCGACCTGCGCGCCGACCCGGAGCACGTCGGGGGGCGCGGGGTCGGCCCAGTCCCGTTCGATCGTCTCCATCCGGTTGCCGAGCAGCGACAGCAGCAGCTCGGTCGCCGGCGGACGGCGCTCGGGGATCTTGTCGAAGCAGCGTGCCAGCAGGTCGGCGAAGCGGGGAGGCACCATCCTCAGGTCGGGCTCGGTGTTGATCACCTTGTTCATGACCATCGGCGGAGTGGGCGCGTCGAACGGGAGCCGTCCGGTGGCGGCGAAGTACAGGGTCGTGGCCCAGGAGAAGACGTCGGAGGCCGGGCCGACGCGCGGGCTGGTGAACTGCTCGGGCGACATGAACGCGGGTGTGCCGAAGACCCCGCTGCGCGTGTGGGTGACGTCGTCCATGGCCCGGGCGATGCCGAAATCGACCACACGGGGCCCGTCCGGGCCGATGATCACATTGCCGGGCTTCAGGTCGCGATGGACGATCCCGGCCTGGTGGATCGCTGCCAGTGCGGTGATCGTCCCGACGGCCAGCCGCTCCAGCTGCGAGGCCGAACGAGGCCCTTCACCGGTGATCAGATCGCGCAGGGACGGGCCGGGGATGAACTCGCTGACGATGTAAGGGCGGCCCTCGTGGGTGCCCGTACCGAGGACCGCCGCCGTGCAGAACCCCGCGACCCGGCGCGCGGAGTCGACCTCGCGCAGGAAGCGGAGCCGTGTCCGCTCGTCGTCGAACCCCTCGTGCAGCAGCTTGATCGCGACCTGCTCGCCCCCGGGGAGCAACCCGAGCAGCACCGTGCCCTGGCCGCCGGAGCCCAACCGGGAGACCAGCCGGTAGGGGCCGATCGCCCGGGGGTCGTCGTTGGACAGGGGTTCGGGACCCGGCACTCGTCATCGCCCGATCTAGGAGGAAACCGGTGGCTCGGCCCACCGGGATGCCCGAAGGCACGCCACCGCTCCGCAGAGCGAGTCCCCACCCCGTCAACACCCGGTTGCCCGCACCGAACGTTAAGTGACGCGGACACCGAGGATCCGGGATAAATGCCGACGATTTCATAACGACCGACGAGAACAGGCCGATACCCCTTATCGGCCCCAGATAACGCGAATTAGATCCGGCCCTTTCCGCCGTCACCAGCAGGAATGGCGAGCTTTCACCATCCCTGCTTTCCGGAATGTTACGAACGCCCCCTACTTGATACCGAAGGGGTATTTGGTGACCAGGGAGCGGAAGAGCTTCAGGGAGGACTTGGTGCGTTCGAGGCGGTAGTCGGCTTCGCCGGGCTTGTTCATGTTGAAGTAGATGAGGCCGATGATGTCCTTGCGCTTGGCGACGGTCGTCAGGAGGTCCTTCAGGTCGGCGGCGCGCTTCGGGCCGAAGGCGGAGCCGGTCTCGGCGATCAGGATCGGCTTCTTGGTGAAGGTGCGGATCTGCTTGATCGTCGGCTCGAAGGAGCCCTTGAAGGTCGCGTTCTTCTGGCCCTTGTAGTAGCCGATCACGCCGACCCAGTCCACATAGCCGTTGCCGGGGTAGAACGGCTTCAGCTTGACCTTGGGCATCGGGTAGACGACGTTCGGCGACCACATCCACTTGGCCTTGGTCGCGCCGTTCTCCTTGAGGACGTCGTGCATGTGGCGCCACGCCTTCACGAACAGCTTCGGCGAGTTCTTCTTGTTCTCGCCCTGGCAGGACGGCGAGGCCGGCTTGCCGTTGCAGGTGGCCCAGGAGTACCACCAGCCGTTGAACTCGTGGAACGGGCTGATCATGACCGGCACCCCGCTGGCCTTGATCTCCCCGGCGAGCTTGACCAGGTACTCGTCCTGCTCGCCGGCCGCGATCGACGCCATGCTGACGCCGTGGTTCTCCAGCTCGAGCTGCGGCAGCGCGCCGCCCTTGTAAGCGGCCTTGGCCCAGGCCGCGGGGTACGGGTTGCCCCACGCGACGAAGTGCTTGACGATGTTGGGCGCGCGGCCGACGTTCTTCTTGAAGACCTTCGCCTGCGCGGCCGGATCGTTCTTGGTCTTCCCCTCGGTGTAGATCCCGAGGTACTCACGGCCCGGCGCGAGCGCCGCCCCGCCCCCGCCGCCTTGCGGCTCCTGCGCCGCGGTCTGCTCGGCCTTCGCGCCGCCACCCGAGGAGCACCCGGTGACGAGGGCGAGCGGGAGCATGGCCGCGATGGCGATATGACGGAGCTGCACAGAACCTCCAGGGGGATGGGACACAACCGGTCTTCGTTAACGAACCGTCCGATATTCGACGCCCAGCTAACCAGATTTGTTCGAACGCGAAGAACCCCAGCCCAAGATCATCAGGCTGGGGTTCGCAGAGTCGCTGGAAGAGGGCCGCGCGAGGATCACCCGCGCGCCGTCCGCCGGAACAAGCCTCAGGCGCGGGCGGCGCGGTTCACGGCGCTCAGGATGGCCTTGAGTGAGGCGGTCACGATGTTGGCGTCGACACCGGCGCCCCACAGGACGCGGTCACCGACCTGGCATTCGACGTAGGCCGCGGCCTTGGCGTCGCCGCCGCCGCTCATCGCGTGCTCCGCGTAGTCCATGACCTTGACGTCGATGCCGACGGGGGTCAGGGCGTCGACGAACGCCGAGATGGGGCCGTTGCCGATGCCCTCGATCTCACGGATCTCGCCGTCGATCCGGACGTCGCAGTTGAGCAGGTCCTTCTCGTCCACCCGCGAGGAGGTGCGGTGCGCCAGCAGCCCGATCTTGGGCCCGCCGGACAGGTACTCCGCCTCGAAGATCCGGAACATGGCCTCGGCAGTGACCTCGCCGCCCTCGGCGTCGGTGTGCTCCTGCACCACGCGCGAGAACTCGATCTGCAGCTTGCGCGGCAGTTCCAGGCTGTGCTCGGTCTTCATCAGGTAGGCGACGCCGCCCTTGCCGGACTGGCTGTTGACCCGGATGACGGCCTCGTAGCTGCGGCCGACGTCCTTGGGGTCGATCGGCAGGTACGGGACGGCCCAGGTGAAGGCGTCGACCGGGACGCCCGCGTCGGCCGCGTCGGCGGCCAGGTGCTTGAAGCCCTTGTTGATCGCGTCCTGGTGGGAGCCGGAGAACGCCGTGTAGACCAGGTCGCCGCCGTAGGGGTGCCGCTCGTGCACCGGCAGCTGGTTGCAGTACTCGACGGTGCGGCGGATCTCGTCGATGTCGGAGAAGTCGATCTGCGGGTCGACGCCCTGGGTGAACAGGTTCAGGCCCAGCGTCACCAGGCAGACGTTGCCGGTGCGCTCGCCGTTGCCGAACAGGCAGCCCTCGATCCGGTCCGCGCCGGCCATGTAGCCCAGCTCGGCGGCGGCGACCGCGGTACCGCGGTCGTTGTGCGGGTGCAGCGACAGCACCAGGGAGTCCCGGTACTTCAGGTTCCGGTGCATCCACTCGATGGAGTCGGCGTAGACGTTCGGGGTGGCCATCTCGACCGTCGCCGGCAGGTTGATGATCACCTTCCAGTCGGGGGTCGGCTGCCAGACGTCGTTGACGGCGTCGCAGATCTCGACCGCGTACTCCAGTTCGGTGCCCGTGTAGGACTCCGGCGAGTACTCGAAGAAGATCCGGGTGCCCTGCGCCTCGTACTCGGCGGCCAGCTTCTTGCAGAGCTTCGCGCCCTCGACGGCGATCGCGGTGATGCCGTCGCGGTCCTTCTCGAACACGACCCGCCGCTGCAGCGTGGAGGTCGAGTTGTACAGGTGGACGATCGCCTGCTTGGCGCCGGCCAGCGATTCGAAGGTCCGCTCGATCAGCTCGGCGCGGGCCTGGGTCAGGACCTGGATCACGACGTCATCGGGGATCAGGCCCTCTTGGATGATCGTCCGTACGAAGTCGAAGTCGGTCTGCGAGGCGGCGGGGAAGCCGACCTCGATCTCCTTGTAGCCCATGTCGACCAGCAGCTGGAACATCTTCAGCTTGCGCTGGGTGTCCATCGGGTCGATCAGCGCCTGGTTGCCGTCACGCAGGTCCACGGCGCACCAGCGCGGCGCCTCGGTGATCACTCTGTCGGGCCAGGTGCGATCGGTCAGCTTGACCGGCGCGAAGGGCTGGTACCGCTGGAAGGGCATACCGGAAGGCTTCTGCTCGTTCATGGTTTCTTTCCCGCTGCTTTCGTCGGAGAGTTCACTCATCGCGACCGGCGCAGCCGAAGCACCCGCGACGAGGAAGCCGGCCTGGTTCTAGATCGAACCCGTGGCCTCGTCGCGGCCGCTAAGAAGGAGCAGCCCACGCAGCATGGTTCGAAGGTAGCAGATTTCACGGGTGTTACCGAACGGCTGTGGCGAAAGCTACACCGCGAACGTGTGCTTGTATGGGGGACGTGCAGCGGCTCGTGGGAATGATCACCGGATCGGTGCTGGCCGGGCTGCTGCTCCCGCCCGTCGCGGCGTACGCCGACGAGGAGCGCTGCGACACCGCCGAGCCCGGCTTCGTCGACGGCGGGTACGCCGTCCAGGCCAACCGGTGGAACTCCCACGGCAGCCTGTGCGTCCGGTTCGGCAAGGCGCCGGGCTTCACCGTCACCGGCAGCACCCTGAACCGGGGCAACCTCGCCAACGGCTTCCCGCCGGGCGCCTACCCCAACATCGGCACGGCCCTGGCCGACCGGCGCCTCCCGCGCGGCATGGACGCCCCGATCCGCACGTCCTGGGCGTTCACCGGGGCCGCGGGCGCCTACAACGCCTCCTACGACCTCTGGTACCACCCCGACCCCGCCGCCTGCACCTCCACCAGCCCCTACATCGTGGCCAACGGCGGCGCGCTGGAGATCATGATCTGGTTCTCCAGCCCGGGGATCGACCCGTCCCCCGAGTGGAAGATCGCCGACGGTGTCACGGTCGGCGGCCGGGTCTACGACCTCTACAAGTTCACCGGGCCGACCGGCCAGACCGGCCTGATCTACGATCTGCGCGCGGAGACCACGAGCGTCGACGGCCTCGAGCTGGTGCCGTTCGCCCGCGACGCCGCCGACCGCGGTTTCCAGACCCCCGAGGCGAACCTCTGCAAGGTCCAGGCCGGATTCGAGATCACCGAGGGCGGTCAGGGGCTCGCGATCACGAACTTCGCCCTCGACGAGGGCTCCGCCCCGGCGCCGTCCCCCACGGCCAGCACTCCCCCCGCCCCCACCTCGGCCAAGGGCACCTCGGCCTGGTGGGCCCTGCCGATCGCCGCCCTCACCGCCGCCGCCGGAGTCCTCCTCTGGCGTCGCCGCCGCTAGCCGACAATCCCTAGCCGACGTGCACCCACTGGGCGATCGACGGGACGCCGCGGGCGTTGGTCGCGAACAGCATGTACCAGCCGGGCGGGGCGATGTTCGGGTTGGCCGTCAGCTTGACGGCGTAGGTGCCGCCCTTGCGGCCGACGATGGGCAGCGCCACCGACCGCTGGTTGGGGTCGGAGGAGTGGGTGACGGCGACCGGGCGGATCAGCGAGGCGTGGGTGATCTCCTGCGACACGGCGAAGGTCTGGCGTGAACCGTAGGCCCACTGCTTGCGCAGCTTGCCGATCTTCGGCCGTGCGCCCTTGAACAGATAGGGCGGCGAGAAGATCGAGATCCTGGTCTCGAAGCTGTTGTCGCCCGGGTTGGAGCCCTGGGCGAGCACCCGGCCGTCGGGGAGCAGGACGGCCGTGTTGTGGTAGCTGCGCGCCACCGGGTCGGCCGCCATCGACGACCACCGCTCCTGGGCACGCGGCACCGACGGATTGAAGATCGACGCCTCGAAAACGTGGTTGGAGCGGATGTTGCGGGAGCCGCCCGTCTCGAAGACGGTGCCGTCGGGCAGCAGCACGGCCGACACGTACAGCTTGCCCTGCGGCAGGTCGGGGCCCGGCCGGTAGGCGGGCTTGGCGGCGTTCAGATCGACGATGTCGGTGTGCTTGTGGCCCGGCGTGCCCTGCGAGCTGCTCGCCCCGCCGATCACCATGACCCGCTGGTCCTGCGCGGGCGGCAGCAGGACGCTCGCCGACTGGTCGCGGGCGACCGGGTCGCGCAGCCCGCGGATCCCGGTGTAGGTCGGCGCCTTCTTGTTGCCGCCGTCGTCGTAGATCCCGGCGAGCAGGGTGCCCTGCGGGGTCGCGGGCTGGCCCAGATCGGCGACGGGCCCCGAACCGAACACGAAGCTGCCCGAGTAGAACAGCTTGCCGTTCTGCATGAGGATCAGCGACGGGTACATCTGCCAGTGGTAGCCGCTCTGGCGGACCTCGTCCTGCTTCAGCCACCGGTTCTCGGCGTAGGAGTACCGCTCGGTGACGCGCGAGATGTAGGAGTTGCCGTTCGCGAGATCGTCGGCGCTGCCGCCGACGGCGAACACGTCGCCGTTGCCCAGGATCGTCGCCGAGGGGTACCAGTGGCCGTCGTTCAGGTCGTTGAGCTTCTCGTAGGCGTTGGTGGCCGGGTTGAACAGGTAGGACTTCTTGGAACCGGTGAACCCGATCACCTCCTGCCCCTGCGCGGTGTACTCGCCGTACTTCTCGCTGCCGCTCAGCACCAGCACCTTGCCGTTGGGCAGCTGGACGTGCCCGGCGCAGAACATGTCGTAGGGGGTCTTGACGTCGGTGTAGGTGTTCTTCACCGGGTCGTAGACGCGGCTGGTGAAGCGGCCCGCGTCGAAGCTCTGCCGGTCGTTGCCCGACCCGGCGATCAGCAGCACCTTGCCGTTGTGCAGCAGGACGCTGTGCATCGCGCGCACGCCGTTGCCGCCGAACGAGCGCACCGCCCACTTGCCGCGCTTGCAGCCGACGGCGTCGGTGCAGACCGCTCTGGGCGGTTTGAACGCCGTCATCGTGTAGTCGTCGGTGGTGACGGAGCCCTTCGCGGCGATCGCGAGCCCCCACCGCACGGCCACGGTGCCCGCCGGCACGGGGGGCGTGGTGAACTCGGCCCGCGCGACCCTGCCGCTCGCGGGCCGCTGCGGCGACTGGGTCCAGCGCGACCAGACGCCCTTCGCGTTCTTCTTGAACAGCGAGAACCGGACCGGAGCGGTCGACTTGAAGAAGACCGACAACCGGAACCCCTGCCCCGGCCTGGCCTTGATCGCGCACCGCGGGGTCTGGATGAGGGCCCGCTCCCCCGCCGTCCGCTGGGTGATCGTGATCCGGACGGCCCGTTTGCCGGACCGTCCCTTGACCAGCTTCGCGCCGCCGGAGTTCCCGCCGGACGTCCAGCCCGTCCAGCATTTCGGCAGCTTGCCGGCGAGGGTCTCCAGATGCGGGTTGGGGGCGAGGTTCACCGCGGCCGCGACCGGAGCGGCGCCGAGCAGCACGGCGGCCGCCGCGAGCGCGGAACCGAACAGGACGGCACGGGCGCGGGGGCGCTGGAACCTCATGGCACTCCTCAGAGCTCTTCTCACGAGTTGCACGCGATCTTGTCGCCGTCGGCGTCGAGACCCTGACGATCCTTGCCTACTACGGGCAGATCGCGGAAGCCGTTCAGCCGCAGCCATTCGCATTTGTCGGGCACCCGGCCGATCCCGTCGGGGAAACGCCAGGGCACGCACTGGCTGACCGTCCCGTAGTTGTGGTCGCAGCCGTCGTAGCCTTCGGCGACCTCGGCGGGCTTCGCCGACGACACCGCCTTCGGATCGGCGCTGAACGCCTCGTCGGCCAGGCCCGTGGCCTGCGGGGTGACCGAAGGGGCCGCCCTCGGCCGCGGCTCGGCCGACGGCGGAGCCGACTCGGGCAGGGCCGTCTCCGCCGCGACGGGCGGCGCC
>NZ_BAAGZI010000017.1:0-36973 GCF_054778695.1 Actinocorallia lasiicapitis | reverse complement strand
GTGCTCTGGCGGGGCGCGCCCGCGGGCACCGTGGTGACGGGCCGGGTGGAGCCCTTGCGGGCACGGCGCTTGGTCGCGCCCGCCTTGACGCCGTAACCGACCAGCACCGGGGTCCGCTTCGGCTCCTCGACGGGCGCGACGGGCTCCTCCCCGGCCTCGTCGGCGACGCCGATGATCGGGGTGCCGACCGGCACCACGTCCCCCTCGGCCACCAGAAGCTCGGTGACGACGCCCTCGAACGGGCAGGGCAGCTCGACCACGGCCTTGGCCGTCTCGATCTCCACGATCGTCTGGTTGATCTCCACGGTGTCGCCGACGGCGACGTGCCACTTCACGATGTCGGCCTCGGTCAGGCCCTCTCCCACGTCGGGGAGGTTGAAGTGCTTCACCATGCGAAGGTCCGATCCACCGCTTCCAGGACCCTGTCCAGGTCGGGCAGGTAGTGGTCTTCCAGCCGTGACGGCGGGTAGGGCGCGGAGAACCCGCCGACCCGCAGCACCGGCGCTTCCAGTTTGTAGAAGCACGCCTCGGTGACGCGGGCGGCGATCTCGCCGCCGAACCCGCCGAACACCGGCGCCTCATGGACGATCACGCAGCGGCCGGTGCGGTTGACCGACTCGTAGATCGTCTCGGTGTCGAGGGGTGACAGCGAGCGCAGATCGACCACTTCGAGGGAGCGCCCGTCCTCCTCGGCGGCGGCCGCGGCCTCCAGGCAGGTCTTCACCATCGGGCCGTAGGCGAGCAGTGTGGCGTCGGTGCCGGCGCGGGCGATGACGGCCTTGTCGAACGGCACCGGAGCGGAGCCCGACAGGTCGATCTCGGCCTTGTCCCAGTAGCGGCGCTTCGGCTCGAAGAAGATCACCGGATCGGGGCACTGCACGGCCTGCTGGATCATCCAGTAGGCGTCGGCCGGGTTGGAGCAGACGACCACCCGCAGCCCGGCCGTGTGCGTGAAATACGCCTCCGGCGACTCGCTGTGGTGCTCGACCGCGCCGATCCCGCCGCCGCACGGGATCCGGACGACGACCGGCATCTCGACCTGGCCCATGGAGCGGGCCGGCATCTTGGCGAGCTGGGTGATGATCTGGTCGGCGGCGGGGAACACGAAGCCGTCGAACTGGATCTCGCAGATCGGCCGGTAGCCGCGCAGGGCCATGCCGATGGCGGTACCGATGATCGCGGACTCGGCGAGCGGGGTGTCGATCACCCGGTCCTCGCCGAACTCCTTCTGGAGCCCGTCGGTCACCCGGAACACGCCGCCGAGCTTGCCGACGTCCTCACCCATGATCACGACCTGGGGGTCGTCGGCGAGGGCCCGGTGCATTCCGGCGTTCAGGGCCTTGGCGAGCGTCAGGGTCTGGACGCCCGTCGTCAGAGTCTCAGTCACCGAAACCTGCCAGGTATGTCTCGTAGGTCGCCTTTTCCTCGTCCAGCTGCCGGTGCGGCTCGCGGTAGACGTGGTCGAACATGGTCGCGACGGGCGGATCGGGCAGTGCCAGGCACGCCTCGCGGAGCCGGCGCGACATCGTCTTGGCCTCGGCGTCGACGTCGTCGAAGAAGTCGGACGCCGCCAGCCCCGTCCGGGACAGGTACGCCTTGACCCGCGCGATCGGGTCCTTCAGCTTCCACGCCTCCAGCTCGGCGTCGAGCCGGTAGCGGGTGGGGTCGTCGGTCGTGGTGTGCGCGCCCATCCGGTAGGTGTACGCCTCGACCAGGGTCGGGCCCTGCCCGGTGCGGGCCAGGTCCAGGGCACGGCGGGTGACGGCCAGGCACGCCAGGACGTCGTTGCCGTCCACCCGGATGCCGGGGAAGCCGAACCCCTGCGCGCGCCGGTACAGCGGGATCTTGGTCTGCCGTTCCAGGGGTTCGGAGATCGCCCACTGGTTGTTCTGGCAGAAGAACACGATCGGCGCGTTGTAGACGGCCGCCCATACGAACGCCTCGTTGACGTCGCCCTGCGAGGTGGCGCCGTCGCCGAAGTAGGCGATCGCGGCGTCGCCGATGCCGTTCTCCTGGAACCCGTCGCGCTGGATGCCCATCGCGTAGCCGGTGGCGTGCAGGGTCTGCGACCCGATCACGATCGTGTACAGGTGGAACCCGTACTCCTTGGGGTCCCACGAGCCGTGGTCGACGCCCCGGAACATCTTCAGGATGTCCAGGAACGGCAGGCCCCGGCAGAACGCCACCCCGTGCTCCCGGTAGGTCGGGAACACCATGTCGTGGCTGCCCAGCGCCCGGCCGGACCCGACCTGCGCGGCCTCCTGGCCCAGCAGCGACGGCCACAGCCCGAGCTCGCCCTGGCGCGTCAGCGCGACGGCCTCGCGGTCGAGCGCCCGGACCACGACCAGATCGCGATAGAGATCGCGGATCTCCTGGTCGGACAGCGAAAGCGGGTACTCCGGATGCTCCAGCCGCTCCCCTTCAGGGGTCAGCAGCTGCACGAGCTCTGCGTCCTGAACGGAGTGAACGTCAATGGTCACACCGATCTCCTTCCTCTGGCCGCCACTCCACGGGGTCACCGTGGAACCGCGGTCTGCGGATAAGACCCCCCTACCCGGTCGGGTCACGGCCGATACCAGAGGGTCCATTTGTGCCCATAGTGGCACAAATCACGTGATGGATACCACGTGGCGGAGGAAGATCTACCCGTCGCGGAGATCGCTAGTCGTCGTCCCGGTTGATGCGCAGGGAGCCGTTCCCGCCAGAGCGGGGCGGACCCTCGTTGAGCTGCTTGGCGAAGACCATCTGCAGGACGAAGGAGGCGCCTCCGACGATCATCAGGATGACGCCGATCAGATTGATGTCCACGGGATCGGTGTCGGCGTGGATGGCGAACTTGAGGATCGCCCCCAGGGTGATGGTGAAGATGCTGATCCCGAAGCCCAAAGCGCACTCTCCTCCGTCGGACCGGTCCCCCCAAGTAAAGCCCCGGCAAGGTTCCCGCACCAGTACTTGATCAACCCGAATGCGGCCAGATGCGCGAAGCCCCCGCCTCCACGAGGGGAGACAGGGGCTTCGCGCGAAGCTCGGGAGCTGAGAATCGGGGGCTTAGAAAGCGGACTCCGGCAGCTCCATGACGTCGAGGCTGGTGACCTCGGCCATGGCGCGGTCGGAGGTGATGCGCGGCAGGACGGTCTGCGCGAAGAACTGCGCCGCGGCGACCTTGCCGGTGTAGAAGTCGCGGTCGGCGTCGGAGACGTCGCCGGCGAGCTTGTCGAGGGCGACCTCGGCCTGGCGCTGGAGCAGCCACGCGACGATCGTGTCGCCGAGCGCGAGCAGCAGGCGCGTGGAGTTCAGGCCGATCTTGTAGATCTCCTTCGGGTTCTCGAGCGAACCGAAGGCGGCGGTGGCCATCGCGTTGATGATGCCCTCGGTGTCCTCGAGCGCCTTGGCCAGCAGGGCGCGCTCGGTCTTGAGACGGCCGTTGCCGGCGCCGGACGCCGCGAACGCCTTGATCTCGTCGGCGAGGACCTTGAGGGTCGCGCCCTGGTCCCGCATGATCTTGCGGAAGAACAGGTCGAGGCCCTGGATCGCGGTGGTGCCCTCGTACAGGGTGTCGATCTTGGAGTCCCGGATGTACTGCTCGATCGGGTACTCCATGAGGAAGCCGGAACCGCCCAGGGTCTGCAGCGACTCGGCGCCCAGCAGCGCGTAGGACCGCTCGGAACCGAAGCCCTTGACGATCGGCAGCAGCAGGTCGTTCAGCTTCTCGGCCTGGACGTCGTGCTCGCCCTCGTGCTTGGCGATCTGCACCTGGTCCTGGTAGGACGCGGTCAGCAGGACCAGCGCGCGCATCCCCTCGGCGTACGCCTTCTGGGTGAGCAGCGAACGGCGCACGTCCGGGTGGTGGGTGATGGTGACGCGCGGGGCCGCCTTGTCCATCATCTGGGTGAGGTCGGCGCCCTGGACGCGCTCCTTGGCGTACTCGAGCGCGTTGAGGTAGCCGGTCGACAGGGTCGCGATGGCCTTGGTGCCGACCATCATCCGGGCGTACTCGATGACCAGGAACATCTGGCGGATGCCGTCGTGCTTGTCGCCGACGAGCCAGCCGATGGCCGGGTGCTTCTCACCGAAGGTGAGCTCGCAGGTGGTCGAGGTCTTGATGCCCATCTTCTTCTCGACGTTGGTGACGTAGGCGCCGTTGCGCTCGCCCAGCTCACCGGTCTCGAGGTCCACGTGGTACTTCGGCACGAGGAACAGGGACAGGCCCTTGGTGCCGGGGCCTGCGCCCTCGGGGCGGGCCAGCACCAGGTGGAAGATGTTCTCGGACATGTCGTGCTCGGCCGAGGTGATGAAGCGCTTGACGCCCTCGATGTGCCAGGAGCCGTCGGGCTGCTGGACGGCCTTGGTGCGGCCGGCGCCGACGTCGGAGCCCGCGTCGGGCTCGGTCAGCACCATCGTCGCGCCCCACTGGCGCTCCAGGGCGAGCTCGGCGAACTTCTTCTGCTGCTCGTTGCCCTCGTGGAAGAGGATCTGCGCGAAGCCGGGGCCGGAGGAGAACATGTAGACGGCCGGGTTGGCGCCCAGGACCTGCTCGGCGATGGCCCAGGTGAGGGAGCGGGGGGCGCCGGTGCCGCCGAACTCGGCGTCGAGGTCGACGCGGTACCACTCGGCGTCCATCCACGCCTTGTAGGACTTCTTGAACGACTCCGGCATCTTCACCTCGCCGGTGACCGGGTCGAACTTCGGCGGGTTGCGGTCGGCGTCCTCGAAGGACTCGGCGACCGGGCCGGTGCACAGGCGGTTCACCTCGTCGAGGATGCTGCGCATGGTGTCCTCGTCGAGGTCCTCATAGGGACCCTTGCCCAGCAGCTCCTGCCGCTTGAACACCTCGAAGAGGTTGAACTCGATGTCCCGGAGGTTGCTCTTGTAGTGGCCCATGGCAGAACCCCGTCTAGCTCCGGCGGGATGTCTGGCGCCCCGCTCCTACTGGTCAGTAACTAACCCAATGCTACCCGCCGGTAGGCCATGGCAAGAATGTGACCTACAACACACTGGGAACGTTCGGTTTGTTCCAAGCGACTAACTAGTCGGAGTCAACCGGAAACCACCCCCCGTCATGGAGATCTAGGAGCAAATCGTGGGATTCAAGAAGTTTCTTAGCGCCTTCGGAGTCGGGGGGCCTTCGGTCGAGGCGATCCTGCACAACGCCAACGTCCGCCCCGGCGACACCGTCACCGGCGACATCCACCTCACCGGCGGCGAAGTGCACAGCGACATCGTCGGGATCAACGTCGCGCTCGTGACGCGCGTCGAGGTCGAATCGGGCGACAGCGAGTACACCCAGAACGAGAAGTACGCCAAGGCCCACCTGTCGGGCGCGTTCCAGCTCGCCGCGGGCGCACGGCACAGCTTCCCCTTCCAGCTCCAGGTGCCGTGGGAGACCCCGCTCACCCACATGTACGGCACCCCGCTGCGCGGCACGACCGTCGGCGTCGCCACCGAGCTCGAAGTGGCCCGCGCCGTCGACGCCACCGACCTCGACCCGATCGCCGTCCACCCGCTGCCCGCCCAGGAGCGGATCCTCGCCGCCTTCTCCAACCTCGGCTTCCAGTTCGTCAACGCCGACTGCGAGAAGGGCCGGATCTACGGCGTCAACCAGACCCTGCCCTTCTACCAGGAGATCGAGTTCCGCCCGCCGCACCAGTACGCGCGCTCGATCAACCAGCTCGAAGTGACGTTCGTCGCCAACCCGCACGGCACCGACGTCGTGCTGGAGCTCGACAAGCGCGCCGGCTTCCTCGGCGAGAGCCACGACTCCTTCAGCCGGTTCACCGTCCCCCACCAGGGGTTCGAGAACACCAACTGGGAGCAGGAGCTGGACGCCTTCGTCCAGCAGGCGGGCCGCAAGCGCGGTTTCTTCTAACCCATGACGCTGTCGGCCGCCGAACAGCGGCTGTGGCGCGCCTACCCGACCGGGGCCGCCGTCGATCTCGGCGGCGGCTCCGTCGCGGCTTCGGTGATCTCCCGGCTGCTCCTCGGCGCGCGCGAACCTAAGCCCGGTTTCGCACCCGCCGTCCGGTTGCGGAACGCGGTCGTCCTCGGCGAGCTCGACCTCAACGGCGGCCAGCTCACCGGTGAGGCGACGTTCAGGGACTGCGTCTTCGACACCGCGCCCGACCTCCGCAACGCCCGGACGAGCGAACTGCGGTTCGAGTCCTGCACACTGCCCGGATTCGTGGCGTCGGGAGTCCAGGTGACGGGCGTGCTCAGCCTGAGCGGATCGCTGATCGAGGGCCCCGTCAACCTGTCGGAGGCCCGGCTCTCGGCGAACCTGCGCCTGGTCGAGACCCGGGTGATCACCCCGCTGGGCGGGCCGTTCGCGCTCTACGCCGCCGGACTGGCCGTCGAGGGCAGCATGTCCGCGATGCGGTCCGTGATCGTCGGCGGGATGAACCTGGTGGGCGCGCGGATCGCCGGCGGGCTGTTCCTCCAGCGCGCCCACCTCAGCAACCCCGGACGGTACGCGCTCGACGCCCACAACCTGGTCGCCGCGGACGCCGTCGAATGCAGCAACGGCTTCCGCGCCGAAGGCACGGTCAAACTGCGGAACGCCCGGATCGACGGCACCCTCTCCTTCGACCAGGCCGTCCGGCTCAGCAGCCCCGGCTCGGTGGCACTGCACCTCAGCCATATGAACGTCGGCGAACTGATCCTCTCGCCCACCCTGGAACCGGTCGTGCCGTTCCAGCCCGGCGAACCCGCCATCGACGGGATCGTGAACCTGTCCTACTCGCACTTCACGGTGCTGATGGACCGGGGGCCGCGGTCCTGGCCGTCCGAGCTGCGGCTCGCGGGCACCGTGTACGAGTCGCTGCGGGGCGGCGGGGTCAGCCAGCGCATCGACTGGGTGGCGCGCGACCCCAACGGGTTCCGGCCACAGCCGTATGAGCAGCTTTCGGCCTGGTATCTGCGCGACGGCAACGAACATCTGGCCAGGAAGACACAGCTGATGAAGTTCCGGCGGCGGCGCAGGCTGCTGCCGTGGTGGTCGCGGGCGTGGAGCACGCTGCTGGACGTCACGGTGGGGTACGGGTACCGGCCGTGGCAGTCGGCGGGCTGGCTGGCGGGGCTGGTGGTGCTCGGGACGGTCGTGTTCAGCCTGATCCCGCCCCGGCCGCTGCGCGAACCGGCCGAACTGCCCGACTTCCACGCCCTCGCCTACGTGATCGACATGATGATCCCGATCAGCGCGTTCGGGCTCCGGGACACCTGGAACCCCGTCGGGTGGACCCAGTGGCTGGCTTACGGAATCATCGCAAGCGGCTGGATTCTCGCCACCGCGCTGATCGCCGGTGTGACACGCGTTCTCAAGCCCAACTGACCGGGGAGACGATCATGGGGACCTATCTGATCACGGGGGCCACGGGCGGGATCGGGCTGGCCACGGCCGAACTGCTCCGCGAGCACGGCCACAACCTGATCCTCACCGGCCGGTCCGGCGAACGGCTGCACAAGATCGCGCAGCAGTTCCTGGCGGCGCCGTACGGGAAGACGCAGGCGTGGTCGCTGCCGCAGCCGGGGAACGCGCAGCACGAGCACGTCAGGACCTTCACCCTCGATCTGTCCGAGCCGCGGCGGCTGGAGGCGGCCCTGGCCGTCCAGGACCTGCCAGACGTGCTCGACGGGGTGATCCACAGCGCGGGCCACAGCGAACTCGGCCGGGTCGCCGACTCCGAGGCCGACGACTGGATCGACCAGCTCATGATCAACTTGGCGGCTCCGGCCGAGCTGACGCGGCTGCTGCTGCCGTCGCTGCGCGCCGCCCAGGGCCATGTGGTGTTCGTCAACTCCGGCGCCGGGCTGCGCGCCAACCCCGGCTGGGGCGCCTACGCGGCCAGCAAGCACGGCCTCAAGGCGCTCGCCGACGCGCTCCGCGCCGAGGAGCCCGCGATCCGCGTCACCTCGGTCTACCCGGGCCGCACCGCCACCGAGATGCAGCGAAAGGTCCGCGCCCAGGAGCACGCCCCCTACGACCCGTCCGCCTACATCGCCCCCGCAACAGTCGCCCGCGCCATCCTCAACACCCTCGAAACCCCACCCGACGCCATCATCACCGACCTCTCCGTCCGCCCCCGAGAACAGCCCCCCACCCAGTAGCGGGGTCGGATTCGTACGGTGTCAGGCTGAATGCATTGACTCGTGGGCGGTGCGCACCGAGTATTGGATGAAACATCCAACAGGGGGTGCCTGACGTGCCGGACTACGAGGTCGCGATCATCGGTGGTGGGCTCAGCGGGCTCGGGATGGGCATCGCCCTGCGGGCTGCCGGGATCACCGACTTCATCATTCTGGAGCGCGCGGCCGACATCGGCGGGACGTGGCGTGACAACACCTATCCCGGTATCGGCGTCGACGTTCCCGCCCAGGCGTACCAGTTCAGCTACGCCCTGAATCCCGCATGGTCGCGGGTGTTCGCGCCCGGCCGCGAGGTCAAGCAGTACATCGACCGCCTCGCCGACTCCTACGCCCTCCGCCCCCACCTCCGCCTCAACACCGAGATCACCCGCCGCGACTGGGACGAAGCCGCCCAGCACTGGCGCCTCCACGCCACCCGGCCCGCCACGCAGGGGGTGGGTGGGGAGGAGGTGACGGCGCGGTTTGTGGTTTCGGCGATCGGGGCGTTTGTCGATCCCAAGCCTGTGGAGATCGAGGGGGTTGGGGAGTTCGGGGGGAAGGTGCTGCGGTCGGCGGGGTGGGATCACGGGTTCGAGCTGAGAGGGAAGCGGGTCGCGGTCGTTGGGACGGGGGCCAGTGCGGTGCAGATCGTGCCCGAGATCGCCCGGGAGGTCGCGGCGCTCGACGTCTACCAGCGGACGCCGATCTGGGTGGGGCCCAAACCGGATTCACGGACGCCGGAGGCGCTGCGGCGCGTCTACCGGCGGGCGCCCCGGGTGCAGGAGGCGGTACGGCGGGCGACCACACGCGGGGTGGAGTTCCTGCTGATCGACGGGGTGGTGGACCACCGGCCCGCGCTCACCCGCGGGCTCGCCCGGCTGCTGCGGTCGGTCTGGTACCGGAGCCAGGTGAAGGACCCCGACACCCGGCGGAAGCTGACCCCCGACTACGGGTTCGGGTGCAAACGGCCGTCGGTGTCCAACACCTATCTGCGGACCTTCAACCGGACCCATGTGTCGCTGATCACCGAGCGGATCGAGCGGATGACGCCGACGGGGATCAGGACCGTCGACGGCCACGAGCGGGCCTACGACGCGGTCGTGTTCGCGACCGGGTTCCGGCTGGCGTCCGACCCCGCGAACTTCCGGCGTACCCCCGTGCGCGGCCGGGACGGGTTCGACCTGGCCGAGCACTACGAGAAGAACCGGCTCGCCTCCTACGAGGGCGTCAGCATTCCGGGGCTGCCGAACCACTTCATGATGTTCGGCCCGTACGGCTGGGTCGGCGGCACATGGCACCAGCTCGTGGAGACGGCGTCCGCGCACATCGTCCGGGTGATCGTCGAGGCGCGGCGGCGCGGCGCGACCTCCGTGGAGGTCAGGCCGGAGCCCACCGAACGCTGGACGGCCGCGATGCGCGAACGCCTCACCGGCTCGGTGTTCGCGGGCGCGACCTGCGCCACCGCGCACAGCTACTACTTCGACCACCACGGCGACACGCCCTACCTGCGGCCGACCAGCTCGGCGCAGGCCCGCACCGCGAGCGCGACGTTCCCGCTCGACCACTACGCCTACGAGACCGTTGAGTGAGGCCAGCATGAGCACGCCCGAACGCACCGTCAGAGTCCGCCGTGTCCGTTTCACCTATCCCCAGGGCTCGCTGCGACGCCACTATGTGAACGACGACCTGGTGATGAGCCACATCGTCGCGGTCCTGTCGGCGACCTTCCCGCCGGGCGAGGACTTCTTCGTCCGGTCCGTCCGCCGCTACCAGGGCCAGATCACCGATCCGGTGCTGAGAACGCAGGTCAAGGCGTTCATCGGCCAGGAGGTCGTGCACGGCCGTGAGCACGACACGCTCAACCAGGAGCTGCGCCGGATGGGGTATCCCGTCCATCGGGTGGACCGGTTCGTCGAGTGGAGCCTCGCCCTGGGCGACCGGTTCCTGCCGGGACGGGTCAGGCTCGGCCAGACCGCCGCGCTCGAGCACTGGACGGCGACGCTCGCCGAATGCCTGCTCACCGACCCGAAGGCGCGCGCTCTGCTCGGTGAGACCCGGGTCCGGGACATTCTGCTCTGGCACGCGCTGGAGGAGTCGGAGCACAAGGCCGTCGCGTTCGACGTCTACCGTGCCGTCGGCGGCACCGAGGGGATGCGCCGCCGCACCATGGTCGAGATGTCGTTCGGGCTGCTGGCGCTGATCGTCATCGGCACGTTCCTGTCGCTGCTGACGGACCGCGCCGCCTACAACCCGTTCCGCCTGTTCCGCAGCCTCGCCGCCCTCCGCCACTCCCCGTTCATCACCAGGGACGTCACCCGCCGGCTCCGCGCCTACAACCGTCCCGGCTTCCACCCCGACGACTTCGACGCCACCGACCTCCTCACCCACTGGCGCGCCGAGCTCTTCGGCCCCTCCGGCACCCTCACCCCCGACCTGACCTGACGCCCCTTCCCGGCCCACCCCCGGAAACCGGACCGAGAACACCTCACTACCGCGTGTGAACGGCGCTGGTCAGAGTGCCGGAATGTCCGCCCCCTACGGTCAGCGGCCTCCGCACGGCGTCCAGCCGCCCTATCTCCCGTACGGCGCTCAGCCGCCCTACCCGCCGCAGGGGATGCAGCCGCACCTCTACCAACACGCCTGCGACGCCTGACCGGTCACCGCGAGATCCGGCCGACCGGGACTCCGGTGCCGCGCCGGGTGCGCAGGAGGAAGGCCGACCAGAGGCCGGCGAGCAGGCCGAAGAGGTGGCCCTGCCAGGAGACGGTGGGGTCGGTGGGCAGGACGCTGTAGATGATGCCGCCGTAGAGGACGGCCACGGCGACGGCGATCAGGGCGTCGACGGCCCGCCGTTCGAACAGGCCGCGGCCCAGGAGGTAGCCGAAATAGCCGAAGACCAGCCCGGACGCGCCCAGCGTGACGCTGCCGGGCGGCGACACCAGCCAGACCCCCAGACCGCCCACGATGATCACGATGGCGTTCATCAGGAGGAATTTGCCCAGTCCGCGGAAGGCCGAGAAGAAGCCGAGCACGGCGAACGGGACCGAGTTGCCGATGAGGTGCGCGAACCCGTGGTGCAGGAACGGCGCGGTGAAGATGTCGGGAAGATCGTCGAGGTCCCGTGCGGAGACGCCCCAGGAGTCGAGGGCTCCGCCGAGCGGATAGTCGATGATCTCCAGAACCCACATGACGGCCAGCAGCGCGCCCACGAGCACGAGGGCGGCGAGCGCCTTACCCGCCTGCTCGGCGGAAGCGGCGCCCCTCCGGTGTCGCCGGGGCAAATCGGTCATATCTAATTATGGTGCATCATCCCTCGACGGGCGGCGGAGCGCTCCTCGGGACCGGAATCCGCTTGCGGCGCAGGACATAAGAGGAGACCAGCCCGCCGATCAGCCCGAAAAGGTGCCCCTGCCAGGAGATCGGGAGATCAGTGGGCAGGATCCCGTAGATGATCCCGCCGTAGACCACGATCACGGCCAGGGCCAGCAGCGCGTCGGTGACGCTCCGTTCGAACAGCCCGCGCCCGACCAGATAGCCGAAGTACCCGAAGACCAGGATCGACGCGCCGAGCGTCACGGCGTCGGGCGGGCCCGTGAACCAGACGCCGATGCCCGCGATCACGATGACGATCAGGTTCATCGCCAGGAACTTGAAGATGCCCCGGACGGCCGCCAGGAAGCCCAGGACGGCGAAGGGGATGGAGTTGCCGATGAGGTGGTCGAATCCGGCGTGCAGGAACGGCGCGGTGAAGATGTCGGGAAGGTCGTCGAAGTCGTGGGCGCGCAGGCCGAACCGGTCGAGCGCGCCGTCCTGGGTGTAGTCGGCTATCTCCAGCGCCCACATGACGGTGAGCAGCACGGCGATCAGCGCGAAGGCGCCCAGTGCGCGGCTCGCCGTTTCGACGGCGCCGGACCCTAGCCTGCGCAGGAGGGGGGATGCTGGCATAAGGCTGCGATACCCCGATCGTCCGGGCTCTACCAGAAGATCCGGTGGCCTGTGGAGGCGTGCAGGTCAGGCGGCGAGGGTGCTGCGGCGGCGGCGCAGGTGGCGGCGTTCGTCGGGGGTGGTGCCGCCCCAGACGCCCTCGGGTTCGCCCGCGCGCAGTGCCCAGTCGAGGCACGCGTCGGCGACGGGGCAGCGCCGGCAGATCTTCTTGGCCTCCGCCATCTGGAGCCGGGCCGGGCCGCCGGTGGAGATCGGGTAGAAGATCTCGGGGTCGGCGCCGCCGCACTCGGCCAGATCGGTCCAGTGCTCGTCGGCTTCCTTGCGTACTGCCAGCGGGTTGGCCGCGTCACGGTACATGGTCGCGTTCATAGGGCCGAGCGTAGTACTACAAGCCGTAGTACTACAAGCGAGAGTTACATGATGGCCTGGATGAACCGCAGATGACCTGCGGGTAGCCTGCGCGACATGAGTGTCCACGCCACACCGGTCTTCCGGGACGCGACGATCGCCGACCTCGACGCGATCGTCCAACTGCTCGCCGACGACGTCCTCGGCAGCACCCGCGAGTCGGTCGAGGCCGTCGACGCCTACCGCCGCGCCTTCGACGCGATCACCGCCGATCCCAACAACCGGCTGATCGTCGCCGACCTCGACGGCGCCGTCATGGGCACGCTCCAATTGACGTTCATCCCCGGCCTCACCTACACGGGCGGCGAGCGCGCCCAGATCGAGGGCGTCCGCGTCGCCGGCGATCTCCGCGGCCGGGGCGTGGGCCAGCAGATGCTGAGCTTCGCGATCGAGGAGGCCCGCGACCGCGGCTGCCGCGTCGTCCAGCTCACCAGTGACCGCCAGCGCCCCGAAGCGCTCCGCTTCTACCAGAAGCTCGGTTTCCGCCCCAGCCACATGGGCCTCAAGTACCCCCTCGACTGACCGCCCAGGAGACACAGCCGGGCAGGTAGGCGGCCAGGTCGAAGGCGGCGAAGTCCCAGTCGGCGGGCAGCGCCTCGCCCTTCCACAGGTAGGCGAGGGCGGAGCGGCCGTCCGTGAGTTCCAGCACAGCCGTGGCGTATTCGACGTCCTCGTAGGCGTGGAGCAGGTCCAGTTCCCCGTCCGACAGGCCGGTCAGGACATCGCCGCAGGCCAGCGAGCCGGGCGCGGCGACGAGGCCGGGGTAGACGCGGCCCGGCAGGGCCGCCACCCGCCACCCCGCGACACTCGCGGGAGACATTTCCGGCACCCTGCCCAGGAGTGCGGACAGAACGTCAGGGAAGCGCAACGTACCGTAGGCGAACACGTCGGACATAGGGGCCAAGTTACTCCGTAGTGATCCATAAACTTACGGACATGGGGATTCGCAAGTTCCGCCTCGACGACGAGTACGCGGTGTACGACATCTGCCTGAGGACCGGAGCCTCAGGCGGTGACGCCACCGATCTGTACGACGATCCCCGGCTCCTCGGCCATGTCTATGCGGGCCCCTACCTGCGGTTCGCCCCCCAGTTCGCGTCGGTGATCGATGAGGGCGCGGTCCTCGGCTACGTGCTGGGCGTCCCCGACACCCGCGAGTTCGAGGAGCGGTGCGAGCAGGAGTGGTGGCCGATGCTCCGCCGCCAGTATCCAAATCCCTCCGAACTTCGCACACCGGACGAGCGTCTTATGCGCGTGATCCATTCTCCCCACCGGGTGCCCGAACGGCTGCTCGGCGACTACCCGTCACACCTGCACGTCGATCTGCTCCCCGCCGCTCAGGGCAAGGGCTACGGCCGCACCCTGATCACCCAGTTGGAGGACGAGCTGAGGGCCGCCGGTTCCCCCGGGATCCACCTCGGTTTCGACCCCGCCAACACCAGCGCCGCACCCTTCTACGACCGGCTCGGTTTCCACGAGGCGGGGCGCGACGCGTGGACCGTCTGGATGGCAAAGTCGCTGGTGTGACGGCAAAAGTAAAGAATCCGACCTAACTCCCAGTTCAGCTTGTAGCACCTCTAACCGTCCTTTAAAGTTGCGTGACCTACCCCCACCCCACCTCTAGGGTCACGCCTGTCCCGCCGGGCCCAGAGCCCAGTCACGGAGTGTTGTTCTTCGATGGTGTCGCCAACCACTGCCACCGCAGCGCGGACGTCGACCTTCGGCCACGATGTCGCGATCATCGGTCTCGGCTACGTCGGTCTGCCGACCGCTCTCACCTTCCACGCCGCCGGCGCCCGGGTCCTCGGAGTCGACGTCAGCGTGCGCCGGCTCGACGACATCCGTGCCGAGCAGGTGGACCTTCTGGACTCCGACCGGGTCCGGCTGACCGAGGCCCTCGGCACCTCGGCGTTCGAACTGACCGCGGACGTCACCCGGGCGGCCGAGGCCGCCGCGATGGTGATCTGCGTCCCCACCCCCGTGACCGAGGAGCTCTCCCCCGACCTGCGCGCCCTCAAGGGAGCCTGTGCGGCGGCGGTGGCGGCGGCTGTCCCCGGCCAGGTGCTGATCCTGACGTCCACGACCTATGTGGGTTGCACCGAGGACTTCCTCGTCAAGCCGCTTCGGGAGCGCGGCCTCGAGGTCGGTTCCGACATCTTCGTGGCGTTCAGCCCCGAGCGCATCGACCCCGGCAACGACCGTCACGCCCACGAGGACGTTCCCCGGGTCGTCGGCGGCACGACCGAACGCTGCACGGCCGCGGCGAGCAAGATCCTGGCACGGTACAACTCCAACATCCACGAGGTGTCGGGGTCGGGCGTCGCCGAGATGAGCAAGCTGCTCGAGAACACCTTCCGGGCCGTCAACATCGCGATGGCGAACGAGTTCGCCAACGCGTCCCGGCAGCTCGGCATCGACATCATGGAGGTCATCGACGCCGCGGCCACCAAGCCGTACGGCTTCATGCCCTTCTACCCCGGCCCCGGCGCCGGCGGTCACTGCATCCCGTGCGACCCGCACTACCTGCTCTGGCAGATGAAGAAGGAACGGGTCGTCATGAACGTGGTCGAGAACGCGATGAACGACATCGCGATGCGTCCGGGCGAGGTCGTGCACCGCGTCCGCGAGCTGCTGTCCGACCACGGCAAGGGCCTGCGCGGCGCGAAGGTCCTCGTGCTGGGCGTGGCTTACAAGCCGGGCGTCGAGGACATCCGCGAGTCGCCGGCCCTGGAGATCATCGAGCGGCTGCTGCGCGCGGGCGCCGAGGTCTCCTACCACGACCAGCTCATCCGCGAAGTCGAGATCGACGGCCACCGCCTGACCAGCGTCGACCCCGCCTCGGTGGACGTCGACCTGGTGCTGGCGCACACCCCGCAGCGTGGCGGGCAGAGCGCCTGGATCAAGCCGGGACAGCTCGTCCTCGACGCGACGTATCGCATGGCCGACCTCGTCGGCCGTCACGCGCTCTGATGAACGAGGACACAGGGGACGTCCCCCGGTCGAGGCTGCCCAGGATCCAGGTATCCCCGAGCGTGATCGGCAAGGGCGCCGCTTTCATCGGGATCAGCTCGGTCTGCGCGATCATTCTCTGGCACGTGATCGTCAAGGTCATGTTCATGCGCGGGAACATCCTCATCCCGATGTACACGATCCTGGTCGCGGGTTACATGCTCAGCCGGTTCCTGCTGGCGGCCTTCTACCGGCCGCCGAAGGACGCGGGCATCACCCCGTCGATCGCGATCGTCGTCCCGGCGTACAACGAGAGCTCCGCGGTCGCGCGGACCATCCACTCGTGCATGGCGCTGGAGTACCCGCAGCATCTGCTGGAGATCGTCGTCATCAACGACGGTTCGACCGACGACACCTGGGACCACATGGTCGAGGCGGCGTCGCACTATCCGCCGGGCCGGGTACGGCTGGTGGATCCGGGCGTCAACCAGGGCAAGCGCAAGGCGATGGCCCTGGGCATCAAGGAGACGCGCGCCGAGATCCTGGTCTTCATCGACTCGGACTCGATGCCCGCGCCCAACGCCGTCTACAAGCTGGTGCAGGGGTTCGCCGACAAGAAGGTCGGCGCGATCTCGGGTCTCACCTATGTCCGGAACGCGGAGACCAACGCGCTGACCCGGATGCAGGCGGCCCGCTACTACGTGTCGTTCCAGCTCCTGAAGAGCGCCGAATCCGTGATCAACGCGGTGACGTGCTGCTCGGGCTGCTTCGCCGCCTACCGCCGCTCCGCGGTGACCCCGCTGCTCGACAAGTGGGAGAACCAGACCTTCCTGGGCGCCGAGTGCACCCACGGCGACGACCGCGCCCTGACGGCCCGCGTCATCAAGGACGGCTGGAAGACCATCTACGACTCGCAGGCCGAGGCGTGGACGGACGCCCCCGACGAGTACCGCAAGTTCTTCAAGCAGCAGCTCCGCTGGAAGAAGTCGTGGTCGCGCGAGGGGCCGATGCTGCTGTCGCACATCTGGCGTTCGCGTCCGATCGCGCTGCTGCCGATCGCGGTCCAGACGATGGCCGGTCTGCTGTCGCCGTTCGTCATCCTGTACAGCCTGTTCGCGCCGATCGCGGGCGGCAAGTTCCCGATCATCTACTTCCTCGGCCTGTACATGGTCGCGATGGCGTTCGCGCTGCTGTACCGGATGTTCCGCAACGACGGGCTCTGGCTGTACGCGTTCTTCGGGACCTTCTTCTACATCGCTTTCTCGCCGCAGATCGTCTGGGCGATCATCCGTATCCGGGACGGCAAGTGGGGCACCCGCCCCGCCACCGCCGGCACCAAGAATGCCGCGCCGCCGCCGGACCGTCGCCCCGCGCGGGCCGGAAGGGCCGCGTAGCTCATGAGCGAGTCAGCAGGATCCAGCATCATCCGGAAGATCAGCGGAACGCTGTTCGTGGGGGCGCTGGGGTTCGTCATGGTGGCCTGGATCAAGGTCAGCCAGCCGTTCGACCCCGATCAGCTCTCCCCCGCGAGCGGGCGGCTCGACGCCGAGGCGATCGCGTACGCGAAGAAGATGCCGGCGTTCAAGGGTTCGGTCGTCACCCTCGCCTACCACGGCGTTTCCGACACCGACCATGCCGGCACGACCCTGTCGCGCGAGCTGTTCGCGGCGCACATGCACGCGATGAAGGCGGCCGGCTACCAGACCGTCACGCTCGACCAGGTGCAGAAGCTCGTCAACGGCAACCCGGTCGAGCTGCCGCCGAAGGCCATGCTGCTCACCTTCGACGGCGGGCACATCACCGACTGGACCAACGTCGACCCGGTGCTCAAGGAGCTGAACTACAACGCGGTGTCGTTCCTGACGACCAGCGAGATCGTCCAGGCGGGCACCCCGTCGTACTACCTGTCGTACGACCAGCTCAAGAAGCTGCGCGGCACCGGCCGGTGGGAGTTCGGTTCGCACTCGCACGACTCCGCGGTCTCGGTCGACATCCCTGGCGACATCGGTGTCGCGTTCAGCAACCGGATCATGGTGGACGGCCAGGCGGAGACGGCGGCGCAGCGCGACGACCGGATCTCCGACGACCTGGAGAAGACCCAGAAGTTCTTCCAGGACAATCTGGGCGGCCCCGCGAAGGCGTTCTCCTACCCGAACGGCGACCCGCAGATCAGCAACAACATGGCCGACATCCGGCCGCGGACCGAGAAGCTGCTGAAGAGCGCCGGTTTCGACTACGCGTTCTACGGCGAGGAGGTTCCGTCCGGCCAGGTCGACGGGATCACCAAGAACTCCAACCGGTACCGGCTGCCGCGGATCGGGGTCCGCTCCACCACCACGGTGGCGACCCTCCTGCACGACGTCCGCGGCACCGTCCCGCTGCCGCCCGCCGCCGATCTGGCCAGGGACGTCCAGTGGAACGGCCCGTACACGGTCGCCTGCCGCACGCTCAAGGGCAACCTCTACGTGTACTCGCGGGAGTACGCCTACTGCGGTCTCGACACGGTGAACACGAGCCGCTGGCGCGACTACCGCCTCGACACCAAGATCAAGGCGCCGATCGAGCGGCAGGTGTCGTTCATCGAGGTCCGCAACGGTGAGGGCTCCACCCACGGCGGCTCCCTGACCATCGCGATCGGCAAGGACGAGCTGATCGTCCGCCAGACGTGGGCGAAGGTCGACACCCAGCTCGGCCGGGTGAAGCTCGCGCCGTCAGCGGTCCGGAACATCGCGGTCAAGGTGTCGGGCACCGGCGCCGACAACACGCTCGTCGTCAATGTGACGGGCATGGCCGCGCCACTGACCATGAAGTTCCGGCCGGAGATCACGGCGGGCGGCGTCAAGTTCGGGGTCGACGGCTACGTCAAGCCGCTCACCTACTTCGCGCCCACGCTGACCGTCGATGAGGAGGCCGCGCAGTGATGCGTCTGAGGCTCATGGAGCTGGTGGCGGGTGTGGCGGCGGTCGCGGCGACCGGTTCGCTCGCCTACCAGATGACCCGTCCGGAGAAACTGGAGAACGTCGAGCTGAAGGCCGACCGCGTCGTGGACGCGTCGCTGCTGGCCAACGCCGACAAGACCAACGTCTGCAAGCGCGGCAAGGTCATCCTGACGTTCGACGACGGCCCCGACGCCTACACCCCGCAGGTGCTGGAGGTGCTCCGCGCCTACGACGTGAAGGCCGTGTTCTTCGCGCTCGGCTCGAAGGTCGTCAAGTACCCCGAGATGATCGAGGCGGAGATCGCCGACGGCCACTCGGTGCAGAACCACAGCTGGGACCACCCGCACCTGGCCGACCTGTCGCGGCCGCAGGTGAGGGAGCAGATCGAGCGGACCCAGACCGCGCTGACCGAGGCGGGCGCGCCGGAGCCGCGGTACTTCCGGCCGCCGTTCGGCAACGTCAGCCAGAACGTGGTGCTCGAGGTCAACCGTCTCAAGCTCAAGTTCGACTACTGGGACATCGACACGAATGACTGGCGCGGGCGTCTGCCTGAGGACATCGTCGACACCGTCGTGAAGCAGCTCGAGACCAAGCCCCCCGTTCCGGCGGAGCAGACTGTCCTGCTTCATGATGGTGTGCGAAAGTCGTCCGCTACGGTGCTGGCACTGCCCAAGCTCATCGAGGGCATCCGCGCCAAGGGTTTCTGCACCGCGCTGCCGTCCGCCAACGTTGATTGAGAGATCGTGAAAAGGCTCATCCTCGGCGTCGCCGTCGTCGCCGTCGTGACGGCTTCCGGCTGTTCCCGTGAGGTGGACCGCATTTCGGAGGCCGCCCCGACGCCCACCGCTCCGCCGTCCCCGACGGCGGCGCCGCTGTTCACCGCCGACCTGTCCGGCCGGAACCGGCTGCTGACCAACGAGTTCGCTCACTGGAACCCCGGCCAGGGCGTGCGGTCCAAGCAGTGGGACGTGACCAGCGGTTCGCTGTTCCTGCGGGACGGGGTGGGCTGGTCGGGCCGGCCCGACCGCACCCGCAAGCCCGACGCCCACGCCAAGACCGGCACCAACTCGGCCGTGTTCCGGATGACGACCCGGCAGCGGACCTTCAAGAACGTCCGGGTGGATCTGAAGCTGCGGAACCTGGGGCTGAGCACGGTCGCGAAGTCCGAGTGGGACGGCGTCCACCTGTTCCTGCGCTGGCAGAGCCAGCGCGACCTGTACGCGGTGACCCTCAACCGCCGCGACAACCAGGTGATCGTCAAGCGGAAGCTGCCGGGCGGCGACTCCAACGGCGGCCACTACGCGACGATCGGCCAGGCGCCGTACAGCGTGCCCGAGGGGATCTGGCAGCGGTTCAGCGTGACGGTCGAGAACGTCGGCGACGACGTCGAGTTCCAGATCTTCGAGGGCGACCGCGAGGTGCTGAAGGCGGTCGACAAGGGGATGGCGATGCCGTCGAAGGCCGATCGCGGCAAGCAGATCGTCAAGGCGGGGGCCGTGGGCATCCGGGCCGACAACTGCGAGTTCGAATTCTCAGACTTCCGGGTCTATCCGCTTTAGTTGGTTTAGTGGCGAGTTGGTCGTGTGTTACGCCATACTGCTAGGCCGACAATCGATCACGGGGAGCGTGATGGAACGCCGGTCACTCCCGGTAGTACTGGGGATCGCGGCGGTGCTGTTCACCAGCGCCTGCAGCGCCACTACCGACAACGCCTCGAACGACGGCACACCCGAGACGGGGGCGCCCGCCGCGAGCGGCGACAAGGAAACGACGCAGCCGAAGTCGAAGCCGACCACGGCTCCCGTCGCGCTGCCCCAGTTCACGGTCGGGCCCGTCTTCCCCGTGGGCCCCGGCGCCAAGAAGCCGAAGTCCAAGAAGGACGACAAGGACAAGCCCGGCGGGAACGGCGACACCCCGGCCCCGCCGCCCGGCAACCCCGCCCCCGGCGCCATCATCAACGAGACGTTCGGCGGCCCCGACCGGCTGCTGACCAACGCCTACGCCAACTGGAACCCCAACGACGGCAACAGCAAGAAGTCGTCGATCTGGCAGGTCACCGGCGGTTCGATCTTCGTCCGGAACGGGGTGGGCTACTCCGGCTACCCCGACAGCGACGAGCCGAACGCCGAGTCGTCCAACGGGACCGGGTCCAACATCTTCCGCGCCGACACCAAGCGGCGCGACATGAAGGACGTCAAGGTCGATCTGAAGCTCCGCAACCTGGGACTGCGCAGCGGCGGCCCGGACACCGACGGCGTCCACGTGTGGCTGCGGTACCAGACCCAGTTCGAGCTGTACGTCGTGTCGCTGAACCGGCGCGACAACTCGGTCGTCATCAAGAAGAAACTGACCGGCGGCGACTCCAACGGCGGCACCTACCACGAGCTCGGCAAGGCCGGATACAGCGTGCCCTACGGCGCGTGGCAGTCGTTCTCGGTGACGATCCGCTCCACCGAGGGCGGCGGCGCGGCCACCATCACCGTGTCGAAGGAAGGCCGGCAGCTACTGCAGGTCACCGACCGGGGCACCGGCGGCCATGTGATCACCAACCCGGGCGCCGTGGGCATCCGCGCGGACCGCTGCGAGTTCGAGTTCACCGATTTCCGGGCGTACTTCATCTGAACTCCGACGGTCGAGTGGGCGTCACACGTTCTTGACTGACGTAACGTGTATCAGCTGCATTAACAGGTTTCTTCATGGGATCTCCACACATCATGGGTAACCTCCTTTGCACTTCCCTTGACCATCCCGGAGAGTTCATGACGTCCCAGTTGATGCGCAGATCGAAGCGCGGCCTCGCGATCGCCCTGTCGGCGGCGGCCGCGGCCTCCGCGCTGTTCGCGATGGCGCCCGCGCAGGCCGCCCCGCCCCTGATCGTCACGCTGACGTTCGACGACAGCCTGGCCAGCCAGCGGCAGGTGATCAACGCGCTCAACGCCCGTGGCGTCAAGGGCACCTTCTACGTCAACAGCGGCCGGGTCGGCACCGGCGGCAACTGGCTGAACTGGGCGGACGTCAAGGGCCTCCAGAACACCGGCCACGAGGTCGGCGGGCACACCCTCACCCACGCGCGGCTCACCGAGCAGTCCCCCGAGAACCTGCAGAAGCAGATCTGCGACGACCGGAACGCGCTGATCGCCCAGGGCCTCGACGCCAAGAGTCTCGCCTACCCCTACGGCGCCTACAACGACGCCGTCCAGGCGCAGGCCAAGGCGTGCGGCTACGACAACGCGCGCCGCACCGGCCCGATCCGTCCCGACGGCGCGCCCTACCCCGCCGAGACGCTGCCGCCGCGCGACCGGTTCGCGATCGCCGCGCCCGCGTCGTACAAGAACACCACGACCGTCGACACGATCAAGAACTACGTTCAGAACGCGATCGCCGCGGGCGGCACCTGGCTGCCGATGACCTTCCACGACATCTGTGCGACGGCGCCCTGCGGCGACGAGTACGGGGTCGGCGTCGACGTCATCAACCAGTTCCTCGACTGGGCGGCGGGCCAGCCGGTCGTGTTCAAGACCGTCAAGGACGCGCTGGGCGGTGGCGGCGGCCAGCAGCCGCAGCCCAAGAACTCCGACCTCAAGACCACGATCGTCGGCCCCGCGCAGGCCAAGCCGGGCACACCCGTCGCCTACACGGTGACGACGGCGAGCAAGGGCGACGGCGACGCGACGGGCGTCAAGACCGTCGTGCAGGCGCCCGGGCTGACCGGGATCACCGCGCCGGGCTGCGCCGTCGCCGGCACGCAGATCACGTGCGAGTACGGCAACGTCGGCAAGGGCCAGGAACGCAAGTCCACGATCTTCGGCAAGGTCGGCGGGCAGCCGGGGCAGACGCTGAAGGTCACGGCGAACGCCGCCTCGACGTCCAAGGAGGCGACCGCGGGGGACAACGGAGCCGAGCTCGGCACCGTCGTCCTCAAGCCGGACGCCGTCCTCACCGCCGATCTGAAGCTGACCGCGAAGGTCACCGGCAAGCTCAAGTCGAAGAAGAACGGGCAGCTCACGCTGCGGCTCGTGAACATCGGCAACGGCCCGGCCAAGAACGTGACGCTCCGGGGCACGCTGCCGTCGGGCGTCAAGATCCTGAAGGTGAAGGGCTGCAAGCGGAACGGCCGGACCGCGATCCGCTGCACCGCCGCCGACTTCAAGCAGGGCCGGGTCGCCACGATCGTGGTGACGTTCAAGGCTCCCCAGCTGAAGAAGCCGGTCATCGGCACCTTCCGGGCGACGGTCACCACCCCGACCGTCGAACGCACCCTGAAGAACAACTCCATCAAGATCTCCCGACGCTTCGCCAAGTAAGCGGTCGAAGGGCCCTTTCCGGGAGCCTTGTGCTTCAGGAAGGGGCCCTTTCGCCATCCGCTCCCGCCCCTGATCCCGGAGAAACGTATGCGTTCCCTGTTCACTCGCGGCGTCGCCGTCGCGCTGGCCGCGGTGGCGGCCGGCTCGACGCTGCTCGCCGCCCCCGCCCATGCCGCCCCCGGCAAACTCACCCTGAGCCTGACGTTCGACGACGGCCTCGCCAACCAGATCGCCAACGCGGTGCCCGTGCTGGACAAGCACGGCGTGAAGGGCACCTTCTACATCGTGTCCCGCCGGATCGGCGGCAACGGCATCATGACGGCCGCGCAGATCAAGGGCCTGCAGGCCGGCGGGCACGAGGTCGGCGGGCACACCGTCTCGCACGGCGACCTCAACACCAAGACCCAGGCCGAGATCCGTGACGAGCTGTGCAACAGCCGTCAGGACCTGAAGGCCCTCGGCGTCCGGATCACCTCGGTGGCCTACCCGTTCGGCCACGCCAACGACGTCGTCAAGCAGGCGGCCCGCGACTGCGGCTACAACGGTGCGCGCGGCGTCGGCCCGATCCGGCTGGACGGCGGCCCGGTGTCGGCCGACACGCTTCCCGCGGCCGACCCCTACCAGGTCCGCACTCCGGCGTCGTTCAAGAACACCACGACGCTCGCCGATCTGAAGACCTATGTCACGAACGGCGTCAACAACGGCGGCGGCTGGCTGCCGGTCAACTTCCACACCATCTGCGACGACGCCGTCTGCGCCGACGAGTACGGGGTCGCCAAGAAGACCCTCGACGACTTCGTGGCGTGGGCGAAGGCCGAGCCGAACGTCGAGATCAAGACGATGGGCGCGGTGTTCGGCGGCGACGACAAGCCGGCCGTTCCCGGCCCGTCGCGTGCGGCCGACCTGAAGGTCGCGGTCGAGGGCGCGGCGCAGGCCAAGTCGGGCACGCAGGTCGCTTACACCGTCACCACCACCAACACGGGTCTGACCGCCGCGAACGGCGTGAAGACGGTCGTGAACCTGCCGGCGCTGACCGGGATCACCGCTCCGGGCGGCTGTGCCGTCGCGGGCACGGTCGTCACCTGCGACCAGGGCGCCCTGCCGGAGATCGGCGGCGAGAAGAAGGCCGTCATCGCCGGTGTGATCAAGGGTGCGGTCGGCGCGAACCTGAAGGTGTCCGCCTCCGCGACGACCACTTCCACGGAGTGGGCCGTCCCGAACAACGGCGAGTTCGGCACCGTCATCCTCAAGCCGAGCGCCCCGCTCAAGGCCGACATGGCCCTGACCGCCGCGACGGTCGGCCCGCTGAAGTCGAAGAAGGTCGCCAAGCTCCGCCTGACCCTCACCAACCGCGGCGCGGGCACCGCCAAGAAGGTCGTCCTGATCGCCCAGCTCCCCAAGGGCCTCAAGATCATCTCGGTGAAGGGCTGCAAGAAGTACGGCAAGCACGCCATCAAGTGCTCCGCTACCAAGTTCAAGCCGGGCCAGACCCACACCATCTGGGTCAAGTTCCGCGCCCCCAAGCTCAAGAAGACCACCAAGACCACCTTCAAGGCCGCGGTCTCCACCACCACCCCCGAAACCCGCAAGTCCAACAACAAAATCACCCTGACCCGCCGCTTCACCAAGTAACCCCCCGATTACCAGAAGGAGGGACCCCACCCGGGGCTCCTCCTTCGGCCTTTCCACCCACCATCAAGATCGCGCCAAGGTGTGGCGCGGGCCAACATGTGGCTTCGGGCGCTTTCGTGCGGACTTTCTGCATGAGAGGGTGTGAAGAGGCCCTCTGGGGGGCGGGAAGGGTGGGGGACCATGCTTTTGAGGTTCCGGGTGGCGAACTACAGGTCGCTTCGTGAGGAGACGGTCCTGTCGTTCGTGGCGACCGAGTTCAACCAGGGCGTCGTGCGGATGACGGGCGTGCGGTCCGAGGGCAGGGAGATCGGCATCGTCCCTGCCGTCGGCGTTTTCGGCGCCAACGCGTCAGGCAAGTCCAATCTGCTGTCGGCGATCGGCGCCATGCGTGAAGCGGTCCGGGTCTCCTTCGCGGACTGGGCCCAGCTCGAAGGCGTGCCCAGGGAACCGTTCGCCCTGGACACCGCCTGCCGTGACGAGACGACCCTCTTCGAAGCAGATCTTCTGCTGGGCGCATCGAAGGTCCGCTACACCTACGGGTTCGAGCTGTCGGACGAGCGCGTCGAGGCGGAATGGCTGCACGCCTACCCGAACGGACGCAAGCAGGTGTGGTTCGACCGGGAGGCCGACCGCGCCGAAGGCGAGTACCTCTTCAGAGGCGACGGGCTCAAGGGCGACAAGGACCGGCTGACGGAGTACACCCGGCCCAACGCCCTGTTCCTGACGGCCGCCGCGACCCTCAACCATCCGCAGCTCTCAGCGGTGCACCGCTGGTTCCTGGGCAACTTCTGGCTGGTCAACTCGGGGGACGATCTGCCTCGACGCGGCGAGCACACACGGCGTCTCCTCGTAGAGGACAGAAGACGGCGGAACCAGTACGCCGAACAGGCCGAGGCGATGCTCAGGGCAGCGGACCTCGGCGTCGTCGGCTTGCGGATCGATCCGGGCGCCCAACCCCGGGACCAGGTCCGGCTGCTGCATCGGACGGCGTCGGGCGAGCCGGTCGCCCTGGACTTCACCACTCAGGAGTCCCTGGGAACCCACGCCTGGTTCGCTTTCCTCGGACCGGTCTTCGAAGCCCTCGAACGCGGCACCGTACTGCTGGCCGACGAGCTCGACTCCAGCCTGCATCCGGTTCTCGCCGCCCAGGTGGTGCGGCTCTTCGCGGATCCGGAGGCCAACCCGCTGGGCGCGCAACTGCTGTTCACCACCCATGACGCGACCCTGCTCGGCACCGCTCTCCCAGGCGACCCGATGGACCGCGACCAGGTATGGATCGCGACGAAGAAGGCGACCGGCGAGACCGAGCTGTATCCGCTGATCGACGCCAGACCCCGGGTCGAGGAGAACCTCGAACGCGGATACCTGCGCGGCCGCTACGGGGGCGTCCCCCGGATCAACGACGGCCAGATGGCACGCGAAGTCGCTCACACCCCGCCGGTTCCGAAATGAGCTCCAAGCGGCGACGTCGATAGGACCCCACCCCGGCCCCCCTTCACCCTTTCCAGCAAGATCGCGTCGAGGTGCGGCGTGTCGCCCTTTTGCGCTCCCTGAAACGGGCGACATGCCGCAGCTCGCGGCGATCTTGGGGGCGGGGGTCAGGATTCGGGTGGGTCGTCGTGCAGGGTTAGGTCGGCCCAGACCAGGTGGCCCAGGGCGTCGCTGCCGCAGGCTCCGGTGACGACGGCCAGGTCGGCGACGATGGCCAGGCCGCGTCCGCCCAGTGGGACGCCGTCGAGATGCGAGTCGGAGAAATCGCTGCCGGGGAGGCTCGGTGGCTCGTCCGGGGGGTCGGCGCGGGCGGATGTCGAGGGCATGGGCGCGCCGATGAGGGATCCGGCGCCGCCGAGGTCCGCCACCGCCACGCGGGCCAGTGCGCCGAAGGTGATCTCGACGCCGAACCAGCCGTCGGCCCGGCCGGAGCGCGTGTACAGCAGCGCGTTCGCGGCGAGCTCGTTGACGATGAGCCCCGCGTCGTCCGCGCGTCCCGTCCCCTGGAACAGCTCCTCGACGGTCAGCCGCGCCTCGCGCACCGTCGCGCCGACCCCGGGAAAGACGTAGCGGAGCGCGCCGGGCGGGGCCGCGGCCTGCCAGGCCCACGCCGTCGACGGGGGCGTCGTAAGCTTCACCATGGGTCAGACCTCCTAGTCTGATCAAGGCCCCGGCCGGTGTGCTCGCACCGCGACTCCGGGGCCGCTTCCGTTTTGACGGAACTCTCCAGTTCCCATGACCAGAATCGCCGCCCGGGTTACTGTGGGCTACGAACCCCTGACCACCAGGACGTAAACCGCACGGCCGATCACCGAAACCCGCCCTGGTTTCCTCCCCCCGGAGACGCCGCCATGCCCCGCCCAGAGCACCACCATTCAGTCGCCCACGCTGCAAGCGTTCGCCATCACCCTGACGGCGCTGCGCGGCACACGGTCCAAGAACCGGCTCGCCGAGGAACTCGGCTACACGTCCCAGTACGTCGGCCAGGTCGAGGCCCGGAAGAACTGGCCGTCCAAGAAGTTCGCCGAAGACTGCGACACCTATTTCTCCACGGGCACGCTCTTCGCCGACCACTGGGATCTCCTCGATGAGAACCGCGACGAAATCGAGTTCTCGCCTGGATTCATCGACTACATCGAGCAGGAGGCGAAAGCCTCCTTCCTCTATATCTTCGGCGTCACCGTCTTCCACGGCCTCTTCCAGACCCGCCCCTACGCGCACGAGCTGGTGACGGCAGGACGCGCTCCCAACGAGATCGAGACGCTCGTCAACAAGCGCATCGGCCGTCAGGGGATCCTCGTGGGCGACGCCGCACCCAGGATCGTCGCGATCTTCGACGAGATGGTGATCCGGCGGATGATCGGCGGCCCGGAGGACATGAAGGAGCAGATCACCCGGGTCATGGAGATCGCCGAAATGCCGAACGTCACGCTGCACGTCGTCCCGACCGGCAGAAGAGCACACGCGGGCCTGTCCGGCTCGTTCACGATGCTGCGCACCGTCGGAGCTCCGGAGATGGTCTACACCGAGGGATATGTGGGCGGCACGATCACTGACCACCCGCCAACGGTCGAGACCTTCCGGCTAAGCTTCGATCTGATCAGGGGGGCGGCTATGTCCGCAGATGACTCCCTAGAGTTGCTTCGCACGGCTTTGGAGGGCCTATGAGCACCGTGGACCTGTCGTCCGTCGTATGGCGGAAGAGCAGCTACAGCGGACCCACGGGCGAGGAATGCGTCGAAGTCGCCGGGCTCCCCGCCGTCATCGCGGTCCGCGACTCCAAGAACCCCGATCAGGCCGCACTGATCTTCGGACGTGGCACGTTCGCCTCGCTCGTCCGCAGCCTCTAGAACCTTCCCTCAGCCCCCGATCCGCGAGCCGGTCGGGGGCTGAGGGCTTGCTCAGCTGAGGTGGTGTTCGATGGTGGCGACCTTGGTGGTGAGGGCGTTGGTGGTGCCGGGGCGGAGGTCGGCTTTGAGGACGAGACTCACTCGGGGGGAGAGGGCCTGGACGGCGGCGGTCGCGTCCTTGACGACCTGCATGACCTCGTCCCAGTCGCCTTCGATGGTGGTGAACATCGCGTCGGTGCGGTTCGGGAGACCGCTGGCGCGGACCACGCGGACGGCCTCCGCGACGATCGCGCCGACGTCCTCGCCGACCCCTAGCGGCGTCACTGAGAAAGCGACCAGCATTCCGCCCACCCCTTCCATGAATGTGAGCCCCCAGCTCATCATGTGCCGGTGACAGAACCCGCGATGACGCGGCGGGCCGTGGTGGCCTACGGGACCGCGGCCGCGGAGCCGGCGCGGTCCCGGAAGGTCATCGGCGTGGTCGTGCTCGCCGTGGGGTTCGTGGCGAACCGGGCACGGGAGCCGGTGTGATCACTTCTCCAGGTGGGTGACGGTGTAGGCGCCTTCGGTGAAGTGGGCGCGCATGGTGACCTTGGAGAACTTGCCGACGGACGTCTTGGGGACTTCCGCGATGGTCGTCCAGCGTTCCGGGAGCTGCCACTTGGCGATGTGGGTGGCCAGGAAGTCGCGGAGCTCGGCGTAGGAGGCGGACTGCCCTTCACGGAAGACGACCGCGGCCAGCGGCCGTTCGCCCCATTTGTCGTCGGGGACGCCGATGACGGCGGCCTCCGCGACGGCCGGGTGGGCCATCAGATGGTTCTCGAGATCGACGGAGGAGATCCATTCGCCGCCCGACTTGATGACGTCCTTGGCGCGGTCGGTGAGGGTGAGGAAGCCGTCCGGGCTGATGTGGCCGACGTCGCCGGTGCGCAGCCAGCCGTCGCGGAACTTCTCCGGGTCGTCCGCCTTGTAGTACGACGCGGTGATCCACGGCCCGCGGACCTCCAGTTCGCCGACGCTCTCGCCGTCGTTCGGCAGCACCGACCCGTCCGGGCCGATCAGCCGCGACTCGACGGCCGCGATGAACCGGCCCTGCGTCAGCCGGTAGGCGCGGGCCTGCTCGTCGGTGGCGTCGTGCGGCGGACGCGCCAGGCTCCCCAAAGGCGACATCTCCGTCATGCCCCAGGCGTGCAGCAGGGTGATGCCGAGCTCGTCGTAGGCGTCGAGCAGGACGGGCGGGCAGGCCGAGCCGCCGATGACGGCGCTCTCCAGCGACGAGATGTCCGCTCCCGTCGCCTTCACGTAGGCCAGTAGCCCCTGCCAGACGGTCGGCACCCCGGCGCCCTTGTTCGGCTTGGACGCGGCGATGAACGCGGCGAGCGGCTCGGGGGTGAGGAACCGGTCGGGCATCGCCAGCGAGCAGCCCGTCGAGAACGCCGCGAACGGCAGCCCCCACGACAGCACGTGGAACTGCGGGACGATCGCCAGCACCTTGTCGCGGGCCGCCAGGTCGAAGATGTCGGGCGCGACCAGCGCGAGCGTGTGCAGATAGATCGACCGGTGGCTGTAGACGACGCCCTTGGGGTCGCCCGTAGTCCCGGAGGTGTAGCACATCGCGGCGGCCTGGCGTTCGTCGACGTCCGGCCACGGGAACGCGCTGTCGCGTCCGGCCAGCAGCTCCGCGTAGTCGTGCACCGTGACGCCTTCGGGCGCGG
Source organism: Actinocorallia lasiicapitis (assembly GCF_054778695.1). Taxonomy (NCBI): domain Bacteria; kingdom Bacillati; phylum Actinomycetota; class Actinomycetes; order Streptosporangiales; family Thermomonosporaceae; genus Actinocorallia; species Actinocorallia lasiicapitis. The sequence continues at coordinate 7,622 of NZ_BAAGZI010000017.1, read as the reverse complement.
CCAGCTCGCCGGGCCCGTTGACGATCACGTGCTTGACCGTCTCGAGCTGCGGCAGCAGCGGCCCGAACAGCGGCAGCAGCGAGTTGTCGACGATCACCACCGAGTCCTCGGCGTGGTTGGCGATGTAGACGACCTGGTCGCCGGGGAGCCGGATGTTGAGCGGGTGCAGCACGGCGCCCATGCAGGGGGCGGCCAGGTAGACCTCCATGTGCTCGGCGTTGTTCCACATGAAGGTGCCGACGCGGTCGCCTTCGCCGATGCCGAGTTCCGTGAGCGCGTGCGCCAGCCGGGCGGCGTTCGCGCCGATCTCGGCGAAGGTCGAGGTGCGCATCCCGCCGGGGATCACGGTGTCGACGGTGGCGGTGGCGTGCCGGCTCAGACCGTGGTCCATCAGCCGCCGGATCTGCAGCGGAACGTCCTGCATCGTGCTCAGCATGGGGCCTCCCTGGGGTGCGATGAGCGCACGCTAATCCATGTGCATACCGGCGGGTAGCCCTTCTTGCCCGGAAAGAGCCTTTTCTCCTGACCGGATCGCACCCGCGGTTCTGTCCTACCCGGTTGTTACGGTCCTCATATGGCCGAACGTACGCACGGGGCACCGACTCCGCCGACCGACAGCACCGTCCGCGACTGGGACGGCCGCGACGTCGACGGCGAGGTCTTCACCCGTGTGCTCTTCACCGGCCTCGACTGGATGGAGCTGGCCGTCACCGGGGCGGTCTTCGAGGAGTGCACCTTCCGCGACGTCCGGTTCAACGCGTCCGTCCACACCGAATCCGCCTACCTGAACTGCACCTTCACCGGTTCGTCCTTCTTCGACGCCGCTTTCACCTCGTGCAAGCTGACCGGTTCGCTGTTCGACCGCTGCACCTACGGCCTGTTCAAGGTCGACGGCGGCGACTGGTCGTTCGTCGGCCTCCCCGGCGCCGATCTGTCCGGCAGCACCCTGACGGGCGTCCGCTTCCGCGAGGCGGACTTCACCGGCGCCCGGTTCGACGGCGCGGGCGTCCGGGCCTGCGATCTCACCGCCGCCTCACTCCACCAGGCCTCGTTCGCCGCCGCCGATCTCCGCTCGTCGCTCTTCTCCCAGCTCGATCCGCACACCCTGGCCCTCACCGGAGCCAAGATCGACCAGGATCAGGCAGTGCTGCTAGCCGCCACACTCGGCCTGGAGGTGATGCCTTAGCGGGTGTCCATATGGGTGGCCAGATCGTCGACCATGCGGTGGACGAGGGTGGCGAGGTCACGGCGGTCCTCAAGGGACCAGGCGGCCAGCGCCTCTTCCATCCATTGCAGGCCGATGGCGCGGATGGAGTCCATGGCGGCACGTCCCGCCGGAGTCAGGGCGACTCCGTGGGCGCGCCCGTCGGCCGGATCGCGGACGCGCATCACATAGCCGGTCGGTTCCAGCCGCTGCAACTGCCGTGAGACGGCGGGCGCCTCGACGTTCAGCCGGGTGGCCAGCTCGCTCGGCCGCATCGGCGCGTCCTGTTCGGCGAGCACCCGCATCAGCGGCACGGCCGCCCGGTCCACGGGCACGCCCGCGGCCGCGACGGTCTTGCCGTGCTGGCGGGCGCGCGTCAGCAGATGCGCGACGCGGGTCAGCGCGCGCTCGATCTCGACGATGTCGTCCGGTGCCGGCATGGCCTCAAGCGTAGGGCCCGCATACCCCTCGGTATATTGCTTAACTTAAGCAACTACTTCCCATCCCCCCGGGAGAGCGCATGACGGCCGAGGCCACCGACGTCCCGAAAGCCCCGCCCACCGGGGCCGCGAAGCCGGCTCAGGCCGCCGTCGGGCTGTCGGTCTCCCCGGGGCTCACCCTGGTCGCGCTGGCCACGGCCGGTCTCGTGGTGTCGGTGCAGCAGACCGTCGTGATCCCGCTGCTCCCCCGGCTGATGGTGCAGTTCGACGCTTCGGTGACGGCCGTGACCTGGGTCTTCACCGCCGCGCTCCTGGCCGGTGCCGTCGCCACTCCGCTGCTGTCCCGGTTCGGCGACATGTACGGCAAGAAGCCCATGATCCTGACGGTGATGGGCCTGCTGGTCGTCGGCTCGGTGATCTGCGCGCTGTCGGGCTCGCTGCCCGTCCTGGTGGCGGGGCGCACGCTGCAGGGCATGTCGGCGGCGCTGATCCCGCTGGCCATCGGCGTGATCCGCGATTCGCTCCCCCGGGAGCGGATCATGGGCGCGATCGGGATCGTCTCGGCGACGATGGGCGTCGGCGGCACCCTCGGCATGATCGTCACCGGGGCGGTCGCGGACCGGACGGCCAGCCACCATCCGGTGTTCTGGATGACGGCGGCGCTGGCCGCGGCCGGTCTGGTGCTCGTCGCCTGGACGGCTCCCGACACCGGGACACGCACGGGCGGCCGTCCCGACCTGGTCGGCGCGCTGCTGCTGGCCGCCTGGCTGTCGTGCCTGCTGCTGGCGATCAGCCAGGGCAACAAGTGGGGCTGGGCGTCGGCGGGTGTGCTCGGCCTGTTCGGCGGCGCGGTCCTGCTCTGCGCGGCCTGGGTGCTGATCGAGCTGCGGGTCGCCGAACCGCTGGTCAGGCTGCGGCTGCTGGTCGGCCCGAAGTCTCTGTCGGCGAACATCGCCTCGGCCCTGCTCGGCTTCTCGATGTTCGCGGCGTTCACGTTGGCGTCCAACTTCATCCAGGCGGACCGCGACATCGTCGGCTACGGCCTGTCGGGTTCGGTGCTCGCGGTCGGCCTGTACGGGCTGCCCAGCACGGTCACGATGCTGGTCTGCTCGATGTTCGCCGGACGGATCGCGGCCCGGATCGGCTCCGCCCTCACGCTGGCGATCGGCAGCGCGTTCGCGGCGATGAGCTACCTGTGGCTGGCGGTCGCCAACTCCCACGGCCACGATCTGCTGATCTTCAGCGCGCTTCAGGGGATCGGTTTCGGCATCGCGTACGCGGCGCTGGGCACGCTGGCCGTCCAACACGTCCCGCTGGCCGAGAGCAGCATCGCCAGCGGGATCAACTCGCTGGTCCGCACCACAGGCGGCAGCGCGGCAGGCGCGATCACGGCCGCGATCCTCGCCGCACGCACCCTGCCGTCCGGCGCGCCGACCCTCGACGCCTACGTCCTCTGCTTCTGGATCGTCGCCGCGGGCGCCGCCCTCGCCTCCGCCGTCGCGCTGTTCCACGCCGTCCGCCACCGCGCCTGAACCGGGCCGACGTTCCCAGGCGATCAGGGCGGCGGCGCGTACCCTTGGCGGGTGCAGCCTTTGACCGTCCGGTACTCGCTGGAACTGGAGGACGTCGTCGCGGTGCTCGACGGCGCGCCGGAGCCGAACGGCGCCCGCGACCGCTCCGTCGGGATCCTCGTGGCGCTGGCCGGGATCGCCGCGGTGTACGCGATCGTCCGCGGCGCGCTGCCGCAGCATCTCGCCCTGGCCGTGACGGTCGTCGCGGGCGCCCTGCTGCTGCTCCTGCCGTTCCGTGCGGCCAAGGGCGGCGAACGGATGGCCCGCACCCTGATCCGCAAGCATCCGCACCTGTTCACGGGCGAGTGCGAGGAGACCCTGACGGTCGCCGGCATCACCTCGCGCGTCGCCGACATCACCACGTTCTACTCGTGGCCCGAGCTCAGCCACTTCGAGGAGAACCCCACCCATTTCGTCCTCTATGACCGGGACGGCACCGCGGCCCTGATGATCCCGCGCCGGGCGCTGGCCGAGCCCGCGCAGTGCGCGGCGCTGCTCGCCACCTGCCTGCCGGCCTCCGGCCGCGGCACCATGCACGTGATCATCGACGACGCGCCCAGCCCCTACTGAGCGGCCAGGCACTCCTTCGCCCAGCTCACGGCCTCTTCCATCGCGGTGGTCCCCATGACGAGCAGCCCCGCGGGCCCGGGGTTCACCACGAGGTCGGCCAGCTCCCGCGTCGCGACGACGCTCGCGTATCCGCAGCACCGCTCGGCGATCTCGACGGCGTGCTCGGCCCAGTAGCCGTGGATCAGTTCGAGGGCGCCCTTCTGCGGTGCCTCCCGTCTGCTCTGGTCGACGACGACCGCGAACCTGACCCCTTCGCTGTTGGAGCGCTCCAACACGGCCGTCATCCCGGCGTTGAAGTCGGCCGCCTCGGCGACGCTCAGCCGCCCGTTCTGCGCCGCTCTGATCAACGGCCAGTTGGACAGATCCACCACATTCGTCATACCCGTCAAAGTAATCCATTCCGCTACTGACAAGTAATCAGTGCGAACTTCGTCACTCCGGAACTATCGACCCTTCTCCCGGGACGGCAGGCTCGATCCTCCGGCCCGCACGCATCCCGAGGAGGCAGCCCCATGAGCAAGACCCGTGTCGTGGTGACCGGACTGGGAGCCACCACCCCCCTGGGCGGCGACGTCCCGTCCACCTGGGAGAACCTCCTCGCCGGGACGCCCGGTGCGAAGAGCCTGGCCTGGCCGGAGGCCGAGGAACTGCCCGTGCGCTTCGCGGCTGTCGCCGCCGTCGAACCCGCCGACACCGGCCTGCTGTCGGACGAGCGGCGCGCCAGGCTCGACCGCGGCCAGCAGTTCGCGCTGATCGCCGCCACCGAGGCCATGCGCGACGCGGGCTTCGACTACACCGACCCGGACGGCCTGCGCGTCGACCCCGACCGGCTCGGCGTCGTGATCTCGACGGGCATCGGCGGCATCGCGTCCGCGCTCGTCAACTACGACGGCTATCTCGAAGAGGACTGGACGCGGGTCTCGCCCGACACCTACGGGATGATGCGGCTGGACGGCGGCGCGTTCGAGGTGGCCAAGCAGTTCGAGGCCGAGGCGTTCAGCAGCGGCCTGTCCAGCGCCTGCGCGTCGAGCGCCGAGGCCGTCGGCTACGGCATGAACATGATCCAGCAGGGCCGCGCCGACGTCGTGATCGTCGGTGGCACGGAGGCGTGTGTGCACCCGCTCCAGGTGGCGGCGTTCGGGGCGATGCGCGCCATGTCCACCCATAACGAGGACCCGGCGGGCGCGTCCCGTCCGTTCGACAAGGCCCGTGACGGCTTCGTGCTGGGCGAGGGCTCCGCGATCCTGGTCATCGAGTCCGCGGAGCACGCGGCGGCGCGCGGGGCGCGCGTCCACGCGGTCGCGGCGGGTATCGGCTACTCCTCCGACGGCCACGACATGGTCCAGCCGCCCGAGGACGGCCGGGGCGCGGCCAAGGCCATGGCCCGCTGCCTGGCCGACGCGGGCCTCACCCCCGAGCAGATCGTGCACATCCACCCGCACGCCACGGCCACCCCGCAGGGTGACGTCGCCGAGATCAACGCGATCAGGACGACGTTCGGCGCGCACGCCTACAACATCCCGCTCACGGCCACCAAGTCGATGACCGGCCATCTGCTCGGCGGCGCGGGAGCGCTCGGCGCGCTGATCACGGTGCTGACCCTCCGCGACGGCCTGATCCCCCCGGTGATCAACCTCGAGGACATCGACGACGCCATCGACCTCGACATCGTCGTCACCGATCCGCGCAAGCTGTCCCCCGGCCCGGCCGCCGCGCTCGCCAACTCGTTCGGTTTCGGCGGCCACAACGTCGCCCTGGCGTTCGAGCGCGTCGTCTGACCCGCCGGCCGTCAGACGACGGCCGGCGGGATCACGCTCAGAAGACGGGGACACCCGCCCGGACGAGCCTCCAGTTGACGGTGTGGAAGTCCGCCGCGTCGATGATCTTGGTCGCGGTCGCGTAGTCGATCAGCGCCTGCCGGATCTCCTGCTGGGCGTTGAGCACGACCGGTGCGGACGTGATGTGCGGGAACCCGCCGCCGCCCGACTGCCGGTAGTTGTTGACGGCGATCACGAACTGCCGTGCCGGATCGACCGGCGCGCCCTCGAACGTCAGGCCGACGATCCGCGAGCCCGCGGGCTGCGCGATGTCGATGTCGTAGGAGACCCCGGCGAGCTGGTCGAAGTTGTAGTCGGGGATGCCGCCCGCGTTGGTGAGCGCGGCCACGTCGACCGGCGCGGCGGGGGCGAGCTGGTTGAAGTACCGCGCGGAGTACTCCAGGTAGTCCTTGACCTGAGCGCCGGTGATCACGCTGGCGATCAGGGTGTTGTCGTAGATGTACAGGCCGGCGATGTCGCGGATCGACACGTCGCCCGCGGGGAACACGGCCGTCCGGCTGAACGGCGCGGCGATCGACAGCACCGGAAGTGATGCGTATGACGTGCCCGCGAGCGCCGTCTTGACGGTCTCCATCTGCACCTTCTGGATGTAGTCGAGGATCGCGGTGTCCTTGTACGGGGACTCCTGGGCGCTCAGCTCGGCCGCCGACTTCGCGATCACCTGGTTGACGTAGGAGACCGTCTTGTCGTGCTGCGGCTTGATCAGCTTCACGATCGCCGGGTCCTCGGCGACGGTGTTGCTGTTGACCGAGATCGCGGACTTGGTGACGACCGTCCAGGCGTCGTTCTTCTTCCCGGTCGGCTCCAGCGTGAAGTCCATGACGACGAGCCGGCGGCCCCAGTAGGACGGCTCGGCCAGCAGCACCTGCTTGCCGGTGGCCTTGTTGGTGACGAACCGCTGCGCCACCTCCTTGTGCGCGTGGCCGAACAGGATCGCGTCGATGCCGGGCACTTCCTCGGCGACCAGCGCGGACGCGTTCTCGACGGGCAGGTCGCCGCCGTAGGAGGAGAAGCCGTTGTCGCCCGCGTGCGCGGTGACGATCACGAGGTCGCAGCCCTTGTCCTTGAGGACGGGCACCCACTTCTTCGCGGTCTCGACCAGATCGAGGAAGTCCAGCTTGCCCTCGACGTTCGCCTTGTCCCAGATCGCGACGCCGGGGTTGGTGAGCCCGAGCACGCCGACCAGGATCGGCTTACCGTGGTTCTTCACCCGCATCCGCTTGATCACATACGGCTCGTAGGCGGGCACGTCGCACCCGGCCTTGACGGCGTTCGCGCCCAGCACCGGCGCGTGCATCTGGTGGATCCACTTCTTGAGCAGCGGCAGCCCGTAGTTGAACTCGTGGTTGCCGAGCGTCACGGCGTCATAGTTGATCGCGTTCATGGCGCGGGCCATGGGGTGGAACTCGCCGGTCTCGGTGATCGGTTCGATCTTCGCGTAGTAGGTCGCGAGCGGCGTGCCCTGGATGGTGTCGCCGGAGTCGAACAGCAGCGTGCGGTGGCCGCCGCGGTCCGCGCGGATCTGCTTGACCAGGGTCGAGATCTTGGCGAGGCCGATGTCGTCGTGCTTGGCGTCGTCGTACTCGGCGTTCTTGAAGTAGTCCCAGTTCAGACAGCATCCGTGCAGGTCGGACGTGCCCATCACGGTGATCGTGACGCTCTTGTCGTCCTCGCCCGCCGAAGCCTTCCCCTGCCAGCCGGCCAGCGCCAGTGCCGTCGCGGCGCTCACGCCGCCGAGCGCCTGCCGCCTGCTGAGCTCGATGTCCCGCATTCGCACCTTCTCTCGGGTATGCCACTAAAGCCCTAGACCTTAGGCCACCCGGGAGCACTTCGGCAGCTCCGGAACTCTCAGCCGCCGAACCAGCCGTCCAGGACGGCCGTGCAGGCCCGCTGCTTGACCGCGTCCTCGGGGAACCGCCGTGCGCACTCCGCGGCGAACGCGCCGCCGCCCGGCTTCTGCTGCGGCGCGGCGACCGGGCCGCGCGGCTTCGGCTTCGCG
>NZ_BAAGZI010000016.1:0-39959 GCF_054778695.1 Actinocorallia lasiicapitis | reverse complement strand
GCGGTCAGCACCGCCACTCCCCCGGCCAGGGCCTGCGCCAGCTCGGGCAGGACGGCGCCGATCGGCAGATCGCCGCCGCGGAGCGGCGGGGCGGGCGTCGGCTGGGCTGGCATCCGCTCAGGATAGGCGGTCACGATCCCGCCGCCGGAGACACGGGTTCTGCGGCTCCACTGGACACTTCGCCACAGAAAGTACAAAGACCAACTAGGATACGCGCGTGACGGAGCCGATCCGCAAGCGCCAGCCCTACCGCCGACTGGCCGCCGACCAGCGCCGCGAAGAGATCATCAACGCGGCGATCAACCTGTTCGGGAAGCAGTCGGAAGAAGAGGTGTCGATCGACGAGATCGCCGCCGCCGCCGGAACCTCCCGCTCCTCGCTCTACCGGCACTTCGACGACAAGGGCGAGCTGTACCTGGCCTCGATGCGCACCCTCGCCGAGGAGCTGATCGCCCGGCTGGACGCGGTCGACGGCGGCTCGCCGTCCGAGCAGCTCGCCCAGCGGATCGCGGTCTACTTCGACTTCCTGGAGGAGTTCGGCGTCGGGTACGCCGACATCATCCAGATGAGCACCCACGTCCCGTCGCAGGAGGCGATCCGGCTGGCGGGCGACGTCCGCGGCCTGGTGTTCGAGCAGACCTACCGGACCCTGGGGATGGCCGAGCCCACCCCGGCCCTGCGGATCGGGCTCCAGGCCTGGATGGCGGGGCTGGAGTGGACGGCCATGGACTGGCTCCGCGAGCGCAGCCAGTCCCGCCACCGGGTCGAGGTCCTCATGCAGGTCCAGTTCGCGACCATGCTGGTCGGGGTCGCCGCCTACGATCCGGTGATCGCCGGCAAGCTCGACTGGATCCTGTCGGTCGAGCCGCCGGGCAGCCCGGCGGCCCTCCTCGTCCAGCGGCTCGTCGACGCCTCGACGCTCCGCATGGTCGGCAACATCACCCGGATCCTGGCAGATTAGACCGCGCAGATCAGACGGCGGCGGCGCGGCTCAGCACGCTTCTGGTCCTGAGGATCATCTCGATCTCCAGGCAGCGCTGCGGGTCGGACAGATCCTTGCCGAACAGCTTCTCGAGCTGGCGGAACCGGTAGCGGACCGTCTGGGGGTGGACGTGCATCCGGCGGCCCGCCTCGGTGGCGTTGAAGTTGTGCGACAGCAGCGACAGCAGGGTCTCGGTGAGCCGTTCCCGCTGGACGACGGGGAGGTCGTCCAACGGCGCCAGCCGGGTGGTGGCCATGGCGTCGAGGAGGTTCTTCGCCCCGAACATGACCAGGGTCGTGACGTGGTCGGCGCAGTGCACGAGCCGGTCGTCGTCGATGACGCCGCGGTCGACCAGCGAGAGCGTCTCGCGGGCCCAGCGGTGGGATTCGGCGGCCCGCTCGACCGGGACCGGCATCCCGACGATCACGGTCCAGTCGCGCAGCAGCGGCGCCAGCAGGTTGTTGCGGCCGGGGCCGTCGGGGTCGGGGATCAGGATGCAGGGCTGGTTGCGGCCCCAGTCGACGATCAGCCCGTCGGGGAGCAGCCGGGGCGCGTGGTGGGAGCGGTCGCGCGGCGCCAGGACGGCCGCGGAGACGGTCTTCGGCACCATCCAGCGGGCCTTCTCCGCGGCCTGCTGGATCGCCTCCCGGTCCGGGCCCGGCTCGGTCAGCAGCAGCGAGATCAGCGCGGCCCTGCGGCGGGCCAGGACCTCGGGCGAGGCCTCCCCCTCGGACTCGTGACCGACCCGGACGGCGGCCGTCACGGCGTCCATATAGCTGAACTGGGCGTCGGCCAGCAGCCCGATGGTGAGCCGGTCGATGTCCAGGGCGTCCAGCTCGTCCTTGACGCTCCGGAACATGGCCCGCCCGGCCTGGCGCAGCGCGTGGTGGAGCTCGTCGAGGCCGCGTCCTTCGCGCGCCATCCGCTTGCCCAGGTCGATGTAGCTCTGCACCTGGCGTGCCCAGGCGCCGTGCGGGTCCTCGAGCAGGTCCGCGAAGTTCACGAGCCCGGTCATCACCCGTTCCCTGACCCGGGCCGCGGCGGCCGGATCACACCAGTCGGGCTCGTCCTCGTGCAGTTCGCGGATGATCTCCTCACCGACCCGGGACAGGTCTTTGCGCAGGTGGCGGGCTAGTCGGAAGGGGATGGCCTCGAAGGGTTTGGCGTCAAAGGGGGGTGGGGTGGTCATGCGGCTCCTCTGTGACACACGGGGTCCTACAGCGTCACCCAGCCACCGGGAGATCGCTTGTCAGCTTTGGAGCAATCTGAGGTCCGCGATCATTGTTCAACTCACTACGGGACCCTGCGTCCCACAAGCTCGCGCCGATCAGTGACGCCGGTGCCAAAGTTCCCGGCACACTTCATGACCTGAGTGACTGGCGCCACAGCGATCTACCCGGCAACATCTTTAGCCTGCCGTAATCGACCGTTTCATCCCCTCCGCTCCATCCCATCGAAGGGCTCCTGACCATGACGCTCACCTCTCCCCCCTCCCGAACGGACGTCGAGCTCCTCACCGAGCTCGAACCGGTCGTCGCCCAGGAGATCGACCGCCATATGAAGGTCGCCGACGAGTGGTTCCCGCACCAGTTCGTGCCGTGGAGCCAGGGCCGCGACTACGACGGCCCGATGGGCGGCGAGGGCTGGGAGCCGGGCGACTCCAAGGTCAGCCCCGAGTCCCGTGAGGCGCTGCTGGTCAACCTGCTGACCGAGGACAACCTGCCCGGCTACCACGCGTCGCTGCGGCTGACCCTCCCCGACGACAGCGCCTGGGCCTGGTGGGCCAACCGCTGGACGGCCGAGGAGAACCGGCACGGCATCGTGATCCGCGACTACCTGACGGTGACCCGGGCCATCGACCCGATCGCCCTGGAACGCGCCCGGATGCACCACATGCAGGAGGGCTACACCGCCGCCCACGGCACCGACGCCTTCCGCGGCCTGGCCTACGTCTCCTTCCAGGAGCTCGCCACCCGGGTCTCGCACCGCAACACCGGCCGCGTGTCGGGCGACCCGTTCTGCGACGCCATGATGAACCGCGTCGCCAAGGACGAGAACCTGCACATGATCTTCTACCGGAACCTGCTGAAGGCGGCGTTCGAGGTCGACGCGTCGTCGACGATGGTCAAGGTCAGGGACGTGGTCCGCGACTTCCAGATGCCCGGCCACGCCATCGACGGCTTCCTGCGCAAGTCCGTGCAGATCGCGAAGGCCGGCATCTACGACCTGCGCCTGCACCACGACGAGGTGCTCTCCCCCGTCCTGCGGTTCTGGAACGTCTGGGACATCGAGGGTCTGGACGCCGAGGGTGAGCAGGCCAGGATCGAGCTGGCGGCGTTCATGCAGAACCTCGACGACGCCGCCACGAAGTTCGAAGAGCGCCGCGCCGCCCAGAAGGCCCGCGCCGAGGCGCGGGGCCAGGGTTAGTCCTCTTCCGACCCCTCGGGGTTGAGGGTGAGCCACCCGTGCAACACCATGTGGAGTTCCAGCCGCTGGGCGGGGTCGTACATGCCGTCGCCCAGCAGTCCTTCGAGCTGCCGCACGCGGTAGCGGATGGTCTGGGCGTGCATGTGGAGCCGGGTGGCCACCTCGGTGGCGTTGAACCCCGACTCCAGGCAGGCCAGCAGGGTACGGGCCAGAACCTGGCGCTGCCGGGGCCGCAGGCCGAGCAGCGGGCCGAGCCTGCGCTCCGCCACCTGGCTCACCAGATCCTCCTGCCGGAGGATCACCAGCGACGGCAGATGCTCCGTCGCGATCACCAACTCCCCGGTCGGCACGAGACCCCGCCGCGCGAGGCCCAGACCCTGACCGGCCCAGTCGGCGGAGCGGTACGCCTCGGTGAGCGGGACGGTCGGCCCGGCGACCGCGATCCAGTCCTTCAATCCGTGTTCGAGCATCTTGCGACGCCCTGGGCCGTCCGGGTCGGGGACGACCAGGCACGGCCGGTCGAGATGGAGCCCGACCAGGACCTCCGACGGCAGCGCCGGCCTGCGGGCGTTCAGCCCGTCCCGCTCCAGCACCGCGACCACCGCCACGTGCTGCGGCAGCGCCCAGTCGGTCTTCTGGGCGAGGTCGCGGATCTCCTTCAGCTCCGGTTCCGGGACGAGCAGCAGCTCCAGCAGCCGCCGGCGGCGGCCCTGGAACTCGCCCACCTCGCGGGCGTTGGCCTCGGCGTAGCCGCTGGAGACCGCGGCGGCCAGCACGTCGATGTAGGTCAGCACCGACGCGGTGATCTGCGCGACGAGCTGCCCCGTCATGTCGAACCCCTCCTCGGGGGCCCGCTGGCTGATGAAGTCGACGGTCACCCTGGTGGCGAGCCGCGCGGCCATCTGCCACGTCTCGAGGCTGTTGCGGCCTTCCCTGGCCTCGCCGACGCCCAGCTCCCGGAAGAACCGGAGGACCTCGGTGGAGTCGGCCTCGGGGTCGGCGATCAGATCGAACCAGTGGCCGACGGAGTACTCGACCGCGAGCTGCATGACCTCGGAGTACCGGGGGTCGTGCGGGCGCACGTACTCCGGCACCTGCGTCTCGATCGCCTTGACGCCGAGACGCGCTATTTCCGACAGCTGCGGGCGGAATACCCTCACCAATTGATCCAGGGTCTCCCTATTAGACTCATAATCCAAAATTCCCTGGAGCATTCCCATGCCCTACCGCCTTTCCCTTATGTCTCGGAAAGCGCATCGGGCGGGAATTCTGTTACACCGGCCGTCCCGGGGAACGCGTCCCTTGCAGGATGAACGCGGCCACGGTCTCCGGATCATCCGTCATCGGGACGTGTCCGCAGCGCCGCAGCATCATATGCCGAGCATCGGGCAGCTCACGTTTTGCCACATGTGACTGGTAACGCGGCAGCACCATGTCCAGGTCGGCCCACGCGATGCTCACCGGAATATTTTTTGAGATTCCGGGACGGCACGGCGGGTACTCCGTGATGAACCGCAGCAGGGTCGGCCGGGCCCGCAGCAGTGCCCGGAAGTCGCCGTAGGCGCGGTCGGGGTCCAGCCGGGTCGGGTGGTGGTGGATCCAGAAGAAAAGCAGCATCCGCCCCAGCTCGGAGCGGGTCAGCATCCGCGCGAACGGCGACAGGACCGTCGCGACGCCCATGACGGCCCCGAACAGGCTCAGCGTGTACGCGAAGTCCGCGGGGCCGTACCAGAAACCGCCGGGCGACAGCGCGGTGACGCTCCGGACGGCGCCGACCTCGCCCAGCTCCAGCGCGAACCGGCCGCCGATCGAGTTCCCCACCACGTGGGGCTTGCCGACGCCCAGCTCCTTGATGAACTGGCGCAGCTCCTCCAGGATCGCCTTGCCGGGATGCAGTCCCGCGCCGCGCAGCTTCGGCGACTCGCCGTGCCCCGGCAGATCGACCAGGATCAGCTCCCGGTGCGGGGCCAGCAGCTCGACCAGCGGGTACCAGGCCTGCCTGCGGTGGGCGATGCCGTGCAGGAGCACGACCGGCTCTCCCGAGCCGATCCGCTCATGGGCGAGCATTCAGGACGCTCCGAAGGTGTCGATCGCCGTGATCTGCCAGTGGCCGTCGCGGCGGAGCAGGTCGAGGCCGAGCATCGAGGAGCCGTACTGGTGCTTGTCCTTGGCGACGCTGGTGCTGGACTGATCGGCGAAGATCAACATCCGGGCCTGGTCGCCGTCCAGGCGGACGACGGAGCTGTCGGTGACCGTCATGGTCAGGACGAGCTGCAGTTTGACGGCCTCCTTCCGGACGACGCTGAACATCCCGTCGTACTGCTGGACCGCCTCGCCGGTGAGCAGGCGTTTCGCTGCGGTCTCAGCCTTGCCGGGGTCGGCGTAGTTGTAGGAGAAGGCCGTGTTCACCGCGTCGGTGATCTGGCCCTTGAGCTCGCTGGTCCGGACGGCGTCGGTGAGCGCGGCATTCTGCGCCGCCGGGGTACCGATCAGGGTCTCCGCACGGCCGTGCGACCAGAACGCGAACGCCGCCAGCAGCAGCGCCGCGACGGTGAGCAACACGGGCAGCGGGGTGAGCAGAGGAGCGTTCGAGGGGCTGGTCGAGCGGCCGGTCAGGCGGCTGGTCTGGGTGGCCATGGTCTGCCTTACTGCGTCGGGGTGGGGGGTTCGCCCAGGCCGCTGACCTTCCAGCCGGTGGCCGTTCTGGTCAGCTCGGCGATCAGCCGGCGGAACTTGAGCTGGGGCGCGCCACTCGGCGGAGTGATGCTCAGTGACTCGGCGACCAGCAGCCGGGCCTTGCCCGCGTGGTCATCCAGTTCGGTGAGGCCGAGTTCGAGCACCTTCGCGGTGGTCACGGTCTTGGCCTCGGCGAGCGCCGCCAGAGCGCTGGTGCGGCCCTGGACGATCTGCTGGTAGAGGGCTCCGGTCGAGGCGTCCTGCCAGCGGTTCAGGTCGGCCTCGGCGGTGCGGTGGTCGAGGGTGCCGAGGTTTTGGATCTGCTGGCTGGCGGCGGCCAGCACCTCGTCGCGGACCTCGGAGTAGCGCAGGTCGGTGTCGTGGGCGGCGGCGTACCAGCCCTGGCCCGTCCAGATCGCGCAGGCCAACGCGGCCAGGGCGAGGGCGGCCGAGGCCCAGCGGAGCCGATCGCGCCCCTTCGGCTCCGCCGGCTCGGCCACCGCCGCGGTCTTGGGTGCGGGCTCCGCTTCGACCGCCTCGGCCTTGGGGGCTGCTTCGGCCTTGGCGGGCGCCTTGGCTTTGGCGGCGGGCGCGGGCTTCGCGCCCGGCTTCGGCTTGGGCCGGTTCTGCGCGGTGGTCTTCCGTTTGGTCTTCTGTGCCATGGAGGCCACCTTCAGCGGGACGCGATCTCGGTGATCAGCCATCGGCCGTCGCGGCGGACGGCGGAGACCGAGAGCTGGGCGGGGAGGGTGCCGGCGGGCTTGCCGGCCTTGGTCTGGGTCTGGTCGAGGAAGAACAGCAGCCGCGCCTTGTCGGCGGTCAGCTCGTTCACCCCGGCCCGGACGACGCGGGTGGACAGGGTCAGCTTCTGGGCGGGCACCTGGGTGCGGAGGGTGCCGAAGAGCTGCTTGTACTGCTCGGCGGCGCGGCCCTCCAGAAGGGTCGTGGCGGCCTGCTCGGTCGCGGCGAGCGTGTCGGGCGTGTAGGAGAGCACCTTCACCAGGCCGTCGCCGACCTCCGTGATCACCTGTTCGGTGGCCGCGACGTCGATCAGCGAATGGTTGTCCGCCGCCGGGCTCGCGCCCGGCCGTTCGGGCAGGAAGAGCAGCCCGGCGGCCGTCAGCGCGATGAGGAGTGCGACGGCGAGCTGGGTCCAGGTGAGGACCGGACGGCGGCGTCTGCGCACGGGGGACGTCGCCGTCCGGTCCGGCTCGATGGCCTGCTGGTCCTTTTCGGTCATGGTCATGGTCCCTGCCTCAGCGTCCGTCGACCGGGATCATGGAGAGAGATGAGAGCTTCCAGCCGTCAGCGGTGCGCTCCAGCCCGGCCTCGTACCGTTTGCGCTGATCGCTGGGCGGGGTGTTCGGCGCGGTCAGGTCGATCTTGACCGAGGCGATGAGGACGGCACGTCCCGCCCGGTCGTCGAGCGAGAGCACCGCGGCTTCGGTCACCGTGCCGACGGCGGTGGTCTTGCCGGTCGCGACCAGCTTCCGGTTGTCGGCCTCGTCGCGGCCGAGCTGCGCGAGGAGCGGGCCGGTGGCGGCGTCGCGCCAGGACTTGAGCCCGGCCTCGACGGTGGCGTGGTCCATCGTGTTGAGGGTCGCGATCTGCCGGGAGCCCTGGCTGAGCACCAGCTCCCGGGAGTCGCCGAGCTGCTGTTCGGGACCGTCCGCCGGCTGGAACCAGCTCCAGCCGGACCAGCCGAGGAACACCAGCGCGGCGACGATCAGCACTCTTCCGATCATCGGACTCCCATCCCGAGCAGTGCGGCCAGATCGGGCTGCGTCCGGTCCGGCAGGGCCGGCAGGCTGAGCGCCCCGGCCAGCCGCGTGTTGGCGCCGGCACCGTCGCCTGGCTTGGCGGCGGGCGGCAGCGGGCCGCCCTTCGGCGCGTTGCCGGGACCGCGCACCTCGACCCCGGTGGACGGCGGCATCGTGCAGGTCGCGCCCGTGTTGAGCGCGGGGCCCGCGGAGGTGTCGAGTCCGTTGCGGTACTTGGTCTTGCCGTACCCCTGGGTACAGGGCAGCGGGTTGAAGAACGTGGTGACCAGGCTCATGTTGAGCTTGCCGTCGCTGACCACGCTGTTGCCGACCGAGATCGCGGCGGGGATCTTCACCAGGAGCTGCTGCAGGCCCTGCTTGCGGGAGAGCACCACGTCGGAGGTGGTCAGCAGGTTCGCCACCAGGACGCCCAGCTCGGGGTCGGTGTCGCGGAGCAGCCCGACGAGCTGCTCCCCCGCGACCGGGGTCGCCGCGATGAGCCGTTTGAGGTCGGGGTCGGAGGTGCGGAGCTGCTGGCTGAGCAGCTTCGCGCTCTTCGCGAAGGTCGCGAAGGCCGACGCCTCGACGTTCTGCGTGTGCAGGACGGTCTCGGAGTCGACGACGAGCTGCGTGAACTGGTCGCTGTGCTTGTTGGCCTCGGCGATGAAGCTGCGGGTGTTGTCGAGCAGCGCCTGCAGGTTGGGGCCCTGCCCGGAGAACGCCGTCCCGAGCTCGGTGATGAGGACGTTCAGGTCGTCCAGCGGCACCGACTTGGCGACGGTGTTGAGGTTCACCAGCAGATCGGTGACAGGCCTGGGGATCGTGGTCCTGGCCCGTTCGATGACGGCGCCTTCGGCGAGGAAGGGTCCGGCCGACGACTTGGGCCGCAGGTCGAGGTACTGCTCACCGACCGCGGAGCGGCTGGCGACGATCGCGTCCGCGTCCACGGGGATCTTCGGGGCGCCCTTGCGGATGCGCAGCTCGGCGATGATCCCGGTCTCGGTGAGGCGCATCGGCCCGACCCTGCCGACCGAGATGCCGCGGTAGCTGACGTCGGCGTTGGTCAGCAGACCGCCACCCTGCTCCAGGTCGACGTTGACGGTGTAGTAGTTCTGGTAGCCGACGTAGCGCCCGAGATCGGCGTAGTTCAGCCCGATATTGGCGATCGCGATCGCACCGATGATCACGAACAGAATGTTCTTGATCTTGGTACCGAGGGTCAGCATCACTGCCCCCCGGTGTTCGGCAGGGACAGCGGCGCGATCGGCGGGATGACCTCAGTGCTGCCGGGCACCGCGGTGATGCTCAGGTAGACGTTGAGGTAGTCGCCCTTGATCGCGGGGCCGACGGCGTCGGTGAAGGGGAACGTGAACAGCGCTTCCAGCGCGTTGGGCAGGTCCGCACCGGACTGGGCGAGCCTGCGCAGCGTCGGTTCGAGCGCCTTGAGGTCGGCGACCATGTCGGCCTTGCTCTTCCTGATCGTGGTGGAGGCGATCCCCGACAGCCGCTCCAGCGAGCGCAGCATCCGGACCATCGCGGCGCGCTGCTCGTCCAGAACCTTCAGGCCGGGGCCGAGATCGTCGATGGACTCGCTGATCTCCTGCTTGCGGCTCGCGAGGTTCGCCGAGAGCCGGTTCAGGCCGTCGATGGCGTCGACGATCGCCTTCTTGTTGCCGTTCAGCGACGACAGCATCGTGGTGACCCGCTTGATCAGCACCTTGAACTGCTGGCCGTTCTCCCCGCCGAACGCCTTGTTGAGCTCCCGGGTGATGGTCTGCATCTGGCTGATGCCACCGCCGTTGAGCAGCAGCGACATCGCGCCGAACACCTCTTCGACCTCCGCGTTGCGGTTGGTGCGGTCGAGCGGGATCACCGCGCCGTCGGTGAGGCTGCCGGTGCCGCCCTGGGGCGGCGCGGAGAGCTGGATGAACTTCTCACCGAGGAGGCTCGACTGGTCGAGCCGGGCGAACGCGTTGGCGGGCAGCTTGACGTCCCCGTTGACGATCAGCTCGACCTTCGCGGTCCAGCCGTCGGTGGGCAGCTCGATGCGGATGACCCGGCCGACCGGGACGTCGTTCACCTTGACCGCGGACTGCGGGACGAGGCTGAGCACGTTCTCGAACTCCGCGACCACCTTGTAGGGGTGGTCGCCGACGTCGGCGCCGCCGGGCAGCGGCACCTCCTGCATGGTGGGCAGCGACGAGCAGCCGGCCGTCAGCAGGACGGCCGCCGCGAGGGTCGCGATCCGGCGCTTCACAGTCCCGCCCCCGCTCCGTACACGAATCCGATGGCGGGCAGCGCCATCGGCGGCAGCCCCGCGGCCTGGTTCTGCGAGACCGGCTTCAGGCTCGCCTTGCGCTGGCAGGCCGGGGAGGCCGGGCCCTCCGTGGGGCAGGCGCCCCCGGCGGCCGTCTTGTTGGCGAAGGAGCCCATGCCCTTCTGGAGTTCCAGGAGGTTGCCGCGGGCGCTGAGCGTCCGGGTGGCCGGGTTGTAGGCGCGCAGCAGGTTGTCGGCGTCCAGCGGCAGCACGTCCAGCGTGGTGGCGAGGGCCTTGCGCTGCTTGACCAGCACCCCGGTGATGTCGGCGAGCTTGTCGACGTTGGAGCGGATCAGTTCGCGGTTGTCGGTGATGAACCCCTTGACCTTGACCAGCGCGTCGGAGAGCTGGTCGAGCGACGCCCCGATCTCGGCCCGGTCGTCGGCGAGGAACTTGGCGACGACCGCCAGCTTGTTCTCCGCCGCACGAATACTGCTGTCGTTCTTCTTCAGCATCGCCACGAACTTCTGGAGGTTGTCGACGGTGGCGAACAGGTCGCCCTTGGAATCAGCGAGGGTCTTGCTGGCCTTGCTGAACTCCTCGATGACGGTCCGCAGGTCCTGACCGTTGCCGTTCAGGTTCTTCGCACCGACCTTGATGGCCTCCGAGAGAGCCCCGTTCTTGTTGATCCCGTTGGGGCCAAGCTCCTGGGCGAGCGACTGGAGGCCCTCGTAGATCTGGTCGAGCTCGATCGGAGTGCGGGTGTCCTTCTCCTCGATGACGTGGCCCGGCGCCATCTTCGGCCCGTCGCTGTAGGCGGGCACGAGCTGGATGTACCGGTCGGAGACGATGCTGGGGGTGACCACGGCGGCCTTCGGCTCGGCGGGCAGATCCACCCCGTGGTCCACGTCCAGGACGACCTTGACGCGCTGTCCTTCGGGGGTGATCGACTCGATCCGGCCGACCCGCACCCCGAGGACGCGGACGTCGGAGCCGGGGTAGACGCCGATCGTCGCGGTGAAGTAGGCGGTGACCTTCGTGCCGGGCGGCGACGGCAGGATCATCACGCCGCCCGCGACCACGAGCACCGCGACGATCGCGACGAAGGCCCAGGAGCTCAGCTTCTTGAGCATCAGTTACCGCCTTGCTTGGGAGGCATGCACCCGGTCGCGGGCACGGCGTCGGGCGCCGTCTCCTTGGTGACCAGGCCGCACAGGTAGCCCTCCATCCAGGGGCCGTTGCCCAGCGCGTTGCCGATCACCGTGGCGTAGGGGGCGGTGAGGGCGAGCGCCTTGTCGAGGTTGTCCTGGTTGCGCTGGAGGATGTCGGTGACCTTGCCGAGCTCGGTGAGCGCCGGCTTGAGCTGGGCGTTGTTGTCGTCGACCAGGCCCGAGAGCTGGACGCCGAGCTTCCGCGAACCGACGAGCAGGTTGTGGATCGCCTGCCGCCGCTTCTGCAGCTCGCCGAGGAGCAGATCACCGTTCTTGATCAGGGATTCGATCTCGGTGCCGCGGTCGGCGAGGGTGCCCGACAGCTTCTTGGTGTCGGCCAGCAGCCGGGCGAGCTGCTCGTCGCGGGAGGAGATCGTCTTGGAGAGTTCGGCAAGGCCGTTGAGTGATTCCTTCACACCCTTCGGGGTGTTCTGGAAGGTGGTAGCCAGGACGCCGAGGCTCGTCGCGAACTGGGTGGAGTCGATCTTGCCGAGGGTGTCGGCCAGGCCCTGGAACGCGTCGACGACGTCATATGGCGCGTGCGTGCGGCCCAGCGGGATCCGGACCTTCGGGTCGAGGGGCTTGTCACCGAGCGGTTCGATGGCCAGGTACTTGTCGCCGAGCAGTGTCTTGATCGCGATCGAGGCGGTGGTGGCGTCGCCGATCCAGGTCTTCCTGACCCGGAAGGACACCTTCACCTTGCCGCGGTCGAGCTCGACCCCGGTGACCGTGCCGACCTTGATCCCGGCGACGCGCACCTCGTTGCCGTCGCGCAGGCCCGCCGACTCGGTGAACTCGGCGACGTACGTGGTGCCGCCGCCGATGACCGGCAGATCGTTGGCGCGGTAGGCGACCGCGCCGAACAGCAGGGCGAGGGTCAGGCCGACGATCGCGACGATCACCGGGTTGCGATCCCTGATCGGTTTGCGGGCAGGCCGCTTCAGCTTGAACTTCACGACGTGCACCTCGTGGCCGTGTTGGGGATGCCCGTGATCAGCGGGGAGGTCTCGCCGGGGTAGTCCTTGTACTCGATGCCCTTGACGTCCGCTTCACAGACGAAGAAGTTCAGCCACGAGCCGTAGGTGCCGAGCCTGGTGATCCCCGACAGCTTCACCGGAAGCTGCTTCAGGAACTGGTCGACCTTCGGGGAGTGGTCGGCGAGGTTCTTCGACAGCTTCCCGAGCTGGTAGATGTCCTGCTTGAGCGGGGCACGCGCCTCTTCGAGCAGACCCGCGGTGACGACGGCCAGGTCGTCGATGGAGTCGATGGCGTCGCCGATCGGCTTGCGGTCGGCGGCCAGCCCCTTGACGAGCTGGTCCATGGTGCCGATGAGGTTGCCGAAGGCGTCGCCCCGCGAGTTCACCGCGTCGAGGACGGCCGTCAGGTTGTCGATGACCTGGCCGATCACCCCGCTGCGTCCCGCGATGGTGCTGCTGAGGGAGCCGAGTGTGGTCAGCAGGGTCTCCATGCTGCCGCCCTCACCCTGGAACACCTGGATGATCGAGCCGGACAGCTCGTTGACGTCCTCGGGCGACAGCGCCTGGAACAGCGGCCGGAAGCCGTTGAACAGTTCGGTCATGTCGAGGGCGGGCCTGGTCTGCTCGACCGGGATGACCGAGCCGGGCTTGAGGTCGCCGACGTCGCCGGTGCCCTGGCCGAGCTCGAGGAACCGCTGGCCGACCAGGTTCAGGTACTTGATCGTCGCGGTGGTGGACAGCGGCAGCCTGCGGCCCTTCGCGACGGTGAACCGCACCTGCGCGAGCCGCTTGTCGACGACCTTGATCTGGTCGACCTGCCCGACCTGGACGCCGGCGATGCGCACCGTGTCGCCGACCCGCAGCCCTGAGGCGTTGGTGAAGCGCGCGCTGAACTTGTCCTTCGCGCCGGAGTCGGGCTGGGCGATGCTCAGCGCCAGGACGGCGGTCGCCAGGACCGTCACCACGATGAAGATGGCCGATCGGACGATCGGTCCGACGAGGGAACGTCCATTCATGAGACGCGCACCTCGCTCCCCCGGTACACGGGGCCGAGCAGCACGCTCGTCCAGTCGGGCAGCGCCGACGGCAGCTCATCGATACCAGGGGCGACCAGCTCGTTGACCTGCTGGTTCTCCTGCGGCGAGTTGCCGATGCCGAGCCCGCCCGCCGCGACCTTCGTCTGCTTGGCCGTCGTGTAGGGCACGGGGTAGCAGCGCGGTCCGCTCTTGGCGTTGTAGACCGGCTTGTCCTTGCCGGGCCGGTAGGGGGCCTTGGCGGGGACGGAATGGACGTTCACATGAAGACCGGGATTCTTGGTGCCCTTGCCTAGGATCTTGTCCATTTTCGGGACGAAGTCGGCGAGGGCCTGGAAGGTGCACGGGAATTCGGGCGAGTACTTCGCGAACAGCTGGAGCCCCGGCTTGGCGTGCGCGGACAGCCGGATCAGGTTCCGGGAGTTCTCCCGCAGGAACGCGGTGAGCTCCTGGGAGGTGCCCGTCACCGAGCTGTACAGCCTGCTCAGCTCGTCCTTCTGATCGGCGATCGTCTTGGACGTGTACGTGAAGTCCTTGACGGCGTCGACCAGCTCGGGAATCGAGTTCTCGAAGTTGCGGGTGAACTCGACCAGCTCTTTGATGTCACGGTTCAGAGCCGGCAGGTTCGGGTTGAGCTTCTTGAGGAACAGGTTGAGGTCGCGGACGGTGGCGGCGATGTCGTCGCCGCGGCCGTCGAGGGCCTGGGCGAGCGCGCTGAGCGTCGCCGACAGCTCGGCCGGCTTGATCGACTGCAGCAGCGGCAGCAGGTTGTCCAGGACCTCCTTGATCTCGGTGGCGTTGGACGAGCGGTCCTCGGTGATCACGCTGCCGGCGACCAGCCGTTCGGGGCTGGGCTGCTCGGGCGAGATCAGAGCGACGTAGCGAGTGCCGAACAGCGTGGTGGGAAGGAGCTGCGCGGACACGTTCGCCGGGATGTTCTTCACCTGGTCGGGCTTGATCGCCAGCTTGAGCCTGGCACCGCTGCCTCCGGCGTCGATGGAGCGGACCTCGCCGACGACGACGCCCCGCAACTTGACGTCGGTGTGCGGGTGGAGCTCGCTACCGGCCGTCGACGCCTCCATGGTGACCCACGAGACCTTGGTGAACTTCTTCTGGTAGACGGCGATCGACAACCAGATGAGCAGCGCGGGGACGAGGATGAAGGCGAGTCCCGCGACCCTCTGCCGGTTCATCCGGCCACCTTCACCGTGGTCGTCGCGCCCCACAGTGCCAGCGACAGGAAGAAGTCGGTGACACTGATGAGCACGATCGACGTTCTGACCGCGCGTCCGACGGCCGATCCCACCCCGGCCGGTCCGCCGGACGCACGGAACCCGTAATAGCAGTGCGAGAGAATCACCAGCACGCTAAAGATGAACACCTTGAAGAAAGAGAGCAGCACGTCGACGGGCACCAGGAACAGCTTGAAATAGTGGTCGTAGGTGCCGGCCGACTGGCCGTTGAAGATGACCGTCACACCGCGTGAGGCGGCGTAGGAGCTGAGCAGGCCCAGCGCGTACAGCGGAATGATCGCGAGCGTCCCGGCGATGATCCGGGTGGTGACGAGGTAGGGAAGGCTGGGGATGCCCATCACCTCGAGCGCGTCGATCTCCTCGCTGATCCGCATCGAGCCGAGCTGGGCGGTGAAGCCCGCGCCGACGGTCGAGGAGAGTGCGAGACCGGCGACCAGCGGCGCGATCTCACGGGTGTTGAAGTAGGCCGACATGAAGCCCGTGAAGGCCGCCGTGCCGATCTGCTGGAGCGCCGCGTAGCCCTGGAGGCCGACGACGATGCCGATGAAGAAGGTGATCGACACCATGATGCCGATCGTTCCCGCGACGACGCTCAGCCCGCCGCTGCCGAAGGCGACCTCCGACAGCAGCCGCTGGATCTCCTTGGGGTAGCGGCGGATCGCGCGGGGCGTCCAGGCCAGCGCCTTGAGGTAGAACAGGAGCTGGTCGCCGGGCGCGTCGAGCACCCGGAGCGGATCCGGTTTCTTCCGGACCCTTCCGAAACGTCCGATACCGAGGACGGCCATCGGTTCAGCCTCCCTTCGGCGGGACGACCTGGAGGTAGATCCCGGTGGCCACGGCGTTGACGAAGAACAGCAGGACGAAGGTGATGACGACGGACTGGTTGACGGCGTCGCCCACGCCCTTCGGTCCGCTGGCCGGGTAGAGGCCCCGGTAGGAGGCGACGACCCCGGCCAGGAAACCGAAGATCAGGGCCTTCAGCTCACTGACGTACAGGTCGGGGAGCTGTGCGAGCGCCGAGAAGCTGGCCAGGTAGGCGCCGGGCGTGCCGGACTGCATGTAGACGTTGAAGAAGTAGCCGCCCGCCACGCCGACCACGGACACCAGCCCGTTCAGCAGCACGGCGACCGCCACACACGCCCACACCCGCGGCACGACCAGCCGCTGGATCGGCGAGACGCCCAGCACCTCCATGGCCGCGATCTCCTCGCGGATGGTCCGCGAACCGATGTCCGCGGCGATCGCCGAACCGGCGACCCCCGACACCAGCAGCGCGACGATCATCGGGCTGCCCTGCTGGACGATGGCGAGCACGCTCGCACCGCCGGTGAAGGACTGGGCGCCGAGCTGCTGGGTCAGCGAACCGACCTGCAGCGAGATGATCGCGCCGAACGGGATGGTGACCAGCGCGGTCGGGAGGATCGTCACGCCCGCGATGAACCAGAACTGCTGCACGAACTCCCGGAACTGGAAGGGTCGTTTGAAACTCTGGCCGAGCACGGAAGCGGCTAGGGCGAACAGCCGCCCCGTCTGGCGCAGGCCGCCGATCCCCATCGTCACGGGATTGATCATGAGTTTTTTCCGGCCCCTACTTGCCGGCGACGACCGACGCGCACGCCGGGGTCTTCGCGAACACGGCCTTCAGGTCCGGGTTGGTCACCATGTCACCGGCCGGCCCGCGGTAGGAGCTGAACTTGTCGATGGTGACGGCGACGTCCGCGAGGGCGGTCTTGAGCTGCGGAATCGTGCTGACCTTCGACGCCTTCAGCGTCTTCAGGCCCTTGTCGACGGCCTCCTTCGAACCCTTCAGGTTCGCCATCGCGTCGGTGTAGGACTTCTCACCGGTCGCGACCGGCGGCTTCCCGATGGTCTCCAGATTGGAGTCGAGGGTGCCGAGCTGAGTCGACAGGTCCGTCAGGAACACGACGATCGCCTGCTTCGACTTCTTGGCGTTCTTCGGGTCGGTGTCCGGCATCTGCAGCCGCAGCGAACCCGAGGTGACGGCGGCGCACACCTTCTGCGCCCACTCGACGCTCGGGCCGGTCCCGACCGAGTCGGAGACCGTCTTCTTGCCCTCATCGGAACTACAGGCGGCGAGCGACGAGCCCGCCAGGGCGACGATCGCGCCCATTACTGCCCAACGCTTGAACATCGGGGTGACTCCTTTTCGGGGTGGTGCGACGATCCTAGGGAGATAAACAGTCGGTGTATTAGCGCGCCCTGAGCGAATAACGCAGGATGACGCGCGGAATCTACTAACCGGTAGTGATCTCCACGGGGGCGCTGGCCTCGGACTTGTCGCCCTTGGCATTCACCGCCACGACCGTCACGGTGTATTTGGTCGCAGGGGTCAGGCCGTTCACGTCGGCCTCGCTTCCGGCGGCCTCGCCCGGCATTTTCTGACCATTCACGTACAGCTCGTAGTGAACGGCTCCGCCGGCGGGATCCACGGAGTCGGCCCAGTCGAGATGGAACGAGTCGGCGGCGACCTTCGACGCGGTCACCCCGGCCGGCACGGCGGGTGGCGTGGCGGCGGGCGGAGCGTTCTCCGGCTCCTTCGGCGGCTCCGGCGCCGCGGGCGGCGCGGGCTCAGCGGGCGGCGCACCTTCTTCGGCCGTCGTCACGGCGAGTGGCGCACTGGCTTCGGATATGCCGCCGCGCGAATCGTATGCCCAGACCACCACCTGATAGGGCCTGCCCGGCGTGAGATCGAGGACATCGACTTCGCTCGTCTTGGAGTAGGCCATCAGCCCGCCGGGTGTGCCGGCTGGAGTCTTCTTCCGCACCTCGTAGCGAACGACCGCATCGCCATCGGGGTCCTTGATGTCGTCCCAGTTCAGACGGAACGAGGTTTCACCGATCTTCTCAGCCACGACGCCCGTAGGCTTCGCCGGGCCCGTGTTCGCCGTCACCGCGAACGTGGCCACCGTAGGATCTTGGTCGCCGTCCATGACGCAACTGCGGGTGAACGTTCCGATGTCAGTAGGTTTACCGTCGGCACCCACAGGAGTCATGGTGACCTCCAGGCCGCCCACGGTCATCCGCCCTTGACCGGGCGTCTTGAGCAGGAGCGAAGGTGCTTCGCCGTTAGCGGGAAGACCCGCCGTAGGCCAAGGACCGAAGTCCGACTGGGGAATGGGAGTCTTCTCGATGGGCAGCCCGATCTGCACGCCGAGCCCCGCGCCGCCGGGAATGTCAGGCGCGAACAGCGAAGCCTGAGCGACCGCCGAGCCTTTGATCCCCGTTCCGAAGATCAGGTTGAGCCCTTCAACGGTGTCGGTGTTGAGCTCGGTGATCGAATCGATCTTGACTTTCGGAGTGTAGACAGTGGATGGAACGGCCGCCGGGTAGGTCACCGTGGTTTTGACCTTGAACTTCTGACTGCCGAGGATCGGGAGCTTCTGGCAGGTATAGACGAACTCCTTGGTCGTCTTCTTTCCTTCAAGCGGAGGCCTCGTCCAGTTGTCGATCCAGAGCGGGGTGTACTTCGGCGGTGCCGGGTGATCGGCGGGCTGTCCGAACTTGATCTCCGTCAGCAGGTTCTTCTGGCCGGGCTTCTGATAGCACTTGGCGGTGAAGGGGGCACCGAGAGCCGTGGGGGTCCCTGCCTTGTCCTTTACCGTGATCTTCAGGTCGATGTTCGCAACATAGATCTGCATCCAATAATCAATGCTGCTACCAAAGGCGACCGGAATCTCACCCTTCGCAATGACCGTCATCGGTCCTGACGCGGGGATCGGGGTAACCGGAAAAGCGGCAGGGGCCGATTGGCTCGTGAACTCGTTGCTGCCCTCGAGTTTGAACGCCGCCGCCGCGCCCGCGTTACCTTCGAGGGTCGCGCCCTTCATCAGATTGAGCAGTTCCACCGTCTCGGCAGGGATCGCCGTGGTGGCCGTGATCTTCGGCTTGGCCATCACCTCGCCGTCCGCTGGCCAGGCGTCGGGAATATCGGCGACGATAGAGACAGCGATGTCCTGCATACCGATCATCGGATAGTCGCAGGCGTAGACGAGGTTGAGCGGCGGGGTCTCGGCTCGTGCGGAGGCGAGGCTCACGAAGACCGACGCTCCTACCGCGGCCGTGCCGAGAACGACGGCCGTGACCGGCGCGAGCTTCTTGCGTGGGAAAATCATTGTCTTCGCTCCCGTCAGCGCTTCGGTTCGATCGGTGCGCAGTTGCCGGTGTCGGCGCGGCAGACCGGGCCCTGGGTGATCTTCAGCAGGTTGTTCGGGCCGGAGATCAGGGTGCTCAGCAGTCGGCTGAGCTGCTCCTTCTCGACACCGCAGCCGGCGAAGGACGGGATCGGGATCTGGCCGCGGAGGACTCCGCCGAGCAGCGGGTCGGTGTAGTCGGGCGCGCCGCCCTTGAGGGCGATCTCGACCGGCTGCGCACTGCGGCAGTTCGCGCCGAGCTTCAGCGGAGCGCCGTTGACGGTCACGTCGTACAGCCGGATCCGCATCGAGATCTTGCCGGTGACCGAGGTGTCCTGGCCGTCCGGGGACAGGGCGACGAGGGTACCGTCGCCGACCTGCTCGAGCTCGACGGTCCCCGTGGTCGGCATGATGCCCAACGTCAGGAAGGTGGAACGGGACCGGATCGGCTTGTCCATCGCGAACTTGACGGTCGTGGTCGTGAGCTGCTTGTTCTTGTCGTACTGGACGCGGTAGGTCGCGTTCGTCAGTGCGGGGTTCTGCTTCGGGCCGTTGATCTCGGTGGCGGCCTTCAACTTGTTGATGTTGGAGAAGCCCGACATGAAGATGCAGCCGCGGTTCTTGTAGCCGTCGCGTTTGATGTCGCCGCAGTTGGCGGGCGGTCCCGCCGGCATCTGCACCGTGAGCGGAGCGCTGGGCTTGGAGAGGTTGCCCGCCTCGTCCTTGGCTCGAACGGTGACGACGTACTTCTTGCGGGGTGCCAGCTTGTACACCCAGGAATCGGTCGCGGTGCCTTCGGCGACGCCGGCCTGGGCCCCGTCGGCGAGGATCACATACGAGGTGACTTCCTCGTTGTCGGTCGAGGCGCCCCAGCCGACGCGGATCGCGGTCGCCGAGGAGTTGTTGAGGAGCTTCAGCTCCGTGGGCGCGGACGGCGCCTCGGTGTCCGGGACGTACTTGGGCGTCCGGAACGTGATCGGTTCGCTCGCCTCGGACACGTTGCCGGACAGGTCCCTGGCCCGGACGTTCAGCGTGTACTCGGTCTCGGGCTTCAGCCCGGACACGACCCCGGTGTTACCGGTGATCTTCTCGTTCGGGACGACCTTGTCGCCGTAGTACACGTCGTAGCCCGCGACCTCGACGTCGTCGGTGGAGGCGCCCCAGGTCAGGGTGACGGCGGAGGAGCGCAGTTTGGTGATCTCCGGCTTGCCGGGTTTGGTGGGCGCCTTGGTGTCGGCGCCGCCCAGCACCTCGAACTGTGCGAGCACGGGGTTCTGGCCGGGGTTCTGCTTGCAGGTGACGGAGAAGTCCTCACCGAGGTCGGTGGGCTGGCCGTCCTTGTCCCTGAGGTCCGGCTTCAGCAGGATGTCACCGATGGTGATCTTGCCGGGGCCCGCCTGGACCAGCGTGGGCCCGATCGCGGAGCCCTTGGCGATGACGTCGGTGGCTCCGGCGGGCGGGATGGTGGTCGGGGCCATCTTGGCGCCGACCTTCAACCGGATCCCGTTGGGGAACTCCGGCACCGACAGCGTGGCGTAGGTGATCGCACCGCCGCGCATGGTCTCCGCGCCCAGGCTGAGCAGGCCGTTGGTGGTGTCCTCGGTCAGAGCCGCGACCGCGTCGACCTTGATCCGGGGCATCGCGACGTCCACCGGCAGTTTCGCCGGGATGTCCGTCTTGATGTTGATTTTGATTTCCTTCTTCCCGATCACCGGGAAGACGCAGCTGTAGGTCAGATCGACGGAGATCGGTGCCGCCGACGCGGGGCTGCCGGCGTCGAGACCGTACAGCGCGTAGGCGATCAGCCCGAGGGCCGTGACACCCAGCGTCGCCTTGCGCCCGGTCGACCTTGGTATGACGCTCACCTGCGGAACTCCAGACTGGAAAACGGGTGGGAGAAGGGCCCCCGCCACCGGAAACGCGGAGCGGGGGCCCGACCTGGTGCTACTGAGCGCTCGTTACTTCTTGAGCGTCAGGTTGATCGTGTTGTTCGGACCGGCGACCAGCGCGCTGACGATCGGCGTGAGCAGACCGCAGCCGTCGATGGCCGGGAGGGTGTAGCTGCCGGACAGGGTGCCGCCGGTGGCCGCCTTGAAGTCGGTGGACTTCAGGGTGACGTCGATCGGCGTCTTGGTCTGGCAGGTGGGGCCACCCGCGACCTCGAAGCCGAACACCTTCACGGTCGGGATCTTGACCAGCATCTTGCTGTTGGTGGTCAGGTTCGCGCCGGCGAGGGTGCCGGTGGTCTGGCCCTGCTGGACGTAGGACACCTCGGCGGTGGCCGGGATGAAGCCGAACAGCGAGAAGTTGCCGGTGGTCTTGTCGAGCGTCAGGTCGGAGGTGAACTTGCCGGCGGCGTCGAGCTTGCCCTTGATCGAGCCCTTGAGCGGAACGGTGCCGTTCGCGGCCTTGATCTTGGACGAGCCGGTGATGCCGTAAGCGAAGTCCGCACCAGGCGTGATCGGCAGGGTGTGGACGGTGGCCTCGTTGCTCAGGTCGGACACGTTGCCGGCCTTGTCGACGGCCTGGACGGTGAACTTGTAGTCCTTGTCGGCGTCGAGGCCCGTCACCGTGAGGTTGGTCGCGGTGACGAGGGTGGTGTTGACCTTCGCGCCGTCCTTGAAGACGTCGTATCCGGCGACACCGGCCTGGCTGTCGGTCGAGGCCGTCCAGCTCAGGGCCGCACTGTTGGAGCTGACGGTGCCGGGAGTGAGGACCGGCGCGGTCGGCTTGGTGGTGTCCTTGGGCGTGACGGTGATCTCGTTGCTGGCGGGGGACGTCTCGGCCGGAACGGCGTTGACGGCCTTCACCGTGAACTTGTAGCTCTTGCCGTAGGCCAGGTCGGCCGACTTGAAGGTGGTCGCGGTCGGCGAACCGACCTTGGCACCGTCGCGGTAGACCTCGTAGCCGGTGGCGCCGTTGACCGCGCCCCAGCTCAGGGTCGGGGCGAAGGAGTCGGCGCTGTCCACGGTGATCACCGGGGCGGCGAGCGGCTTGGCCTCTTCGAGGGTCTTGGCCGTGACCTCGGCGGGGGCGGAGCTGCCCGCCGCGTTCTTGGCGATGACCTTGAAGGTGTACTCGGTGCCCGGGGTGAGGGCGGTGAACTTGTGGCTGGTTCCCGTCACGTTGACCGGGGCGTCCGAGCCCTTGATGACGTCGTAGCTGGTCGCACCGGGGGAACCGGTCCAGTCGAGCGTGATCTCGGTGGTGGTGGCGGTGGCCTTGAGGTTCGTCACCGTAACCGGCGGAACCTCCTTGGCCAGGGTGGTCACCGTGGTGCTCGTCGGAGCGGAGTCACCCTTGGCGTTCTTGGCGATGACCTTGAAGGTGTACTCGGTCGACGCCTCGAGGCCGGTGATGACCTTCTCGGTGCCCGTCACGTTGATCGGGGCGTCCGAGCCCTTGATGACGTCGTAGCTGGTCGCGCCAGGGGAGGCGTTCCAGGACAGGGAGACCTGGTCGACGGCCGGCACGCCCTTGAGGTTCGTGACCGGGGCCGGGGGCTGCTCGTCCTTCGCGGTCTTCACCGGGAGCGTGGCCGGCGCGGAGGTACCGGCTTCGTTCACGGCCGCGACCTTCACGACGTAGTCGGTGTCCGGGGTCAGACCCTCGAAGGTGTGGGTCGTACCCGTCACCGCGGTCGCCGGCGCGTCGCCGATGGCGACGGTGTAACCGTCGGCGTCCGCCGAAGCGTCCCAGGAGACGGAGACCGAGGTCGCCGTGACACCGGTCGTCTTCAGGTTGCCGGGAGTGGGGGGCGGGGTCTGCGCGTCAGCCGTCTTGAGCTGGGCCGGGACCGGCACGGAAGAGCCGGAGGCGTTCTTGGCCACGACGGTGAAGTTGTAGACCGTGCCCGGGGTCAGGTTCTCGAACTTGGCCTCGGTCTTGCTGGCGGGCACGCTGATCGGGTCCTCGGCGCCCTTGGCGACCAGGTACTCGGTCGGGGCGCCGCCCGTGGCCGGGGCCTTCCACTTCACGGTCGCCGTGGTCGTGGTGACCTCACCGGGCTCGATCGTGACCGGGCCGGGAGCCAGGATCGGCGCCGGGTCGGTGTGGAAGGTCTTCGTGGCGGCGGGGCCGGCACCGGCGGCGTTCTTCGCCACGACGGTGACGGTGTAGTCCTTGTCCGGCACGAGACCGGTCAGGGTCGCCGGGGAGCCGGACTCCTTGGAGCCGGTCGAACCACCGGTCCAGCTCACGTCATAGCCGGTGGGCGTGCCACCGGTGGCAGGGGCGCCCCAGGTGACGTCCGCGGTGGTGCTCTTCGGAGTGACCGCGAGGTTGGTGACCTGACCGGGGGCTGGCTGGGCGGACTGCTTCACCTTGAAGGTGAGGAGGTTCTTGCCGGTGCTGCCGGGCAGGAGGTTGCAGTTGCGGCGGAACTGGCCGATGGGCGGCGCGAGGCGGACGTGGTCCGCGTCGAAGGCGTCCATGGACAGGACCAGGTCACGGACCGGGGACAGCGCCGGGTCACCGATGACGATGGAACCGTCGCCGGCCTTCTGGAAGACCAGGGCCGGGGCGGTCGCCACGCCCTTGATCTCGAAGCCGGGGGTGTTGCCCTCTTCGTCGATCGGGTCCGGGACCGTGGCCTCTTCCAGCTTGGCCAGGGTCTGCGAAGCCAGCTCGCCGTCAGGCGTCTTGATGATGTTGTTCGAGATCGCGATGCCGCTGAGATACTTGGCGAACACGCCCGCGATCGCGGTGGAGACGTCCGCGCCCAGGTGCGTGGTCACCTCGATGGCGAGGGGCTTCGCACGGGTGTTGGTGTCGATCTCCTCAGGGAAGTCGACCGCCATGTCCACCGTGATGGTGCGACGCTGGATCGCCGGGAACGGGCAGCTAAAGCTCAGCGGGGCGGCGAGCTCGTAACGCTTGGTCGGGCCGGCGTACTCCTTGGTGTCGACGCCGCGCGGCGGCTGGGTGTCAAACGTCGCCGGCGGGTTGCCGGGCGTGCCGCCACCGTTGATGTAGGCCTGGCCGAGCACGTTGTGCTGACCCTCCTGCACCCAGCAGTCGGCGTCGAACGTGCCGAGGCCCGTCGGGTTACCCGCCTCGTCCTTCGGGGTGAGCTTCAGCTTCAGGTTCTCGACGTTGATCTGCGCCCAGCCACCCTGGGTGACCTTGACCTCTTCGGAGTTGCCCGTCGCGGTCAGCGAGAAACCAGAGGTCGGCTCAGGCGGCGGGAAGGCCACATTGCTCTTGGTGTCCGCGGGGGTCCCAGGGCTGGTGATCGGCTTCTTGCCGATGCTGATGTTGGTCTTCACCTCCTTGCCGTTGGGGAACTCGGGGCTGAACAGTTTCGCGTTCGCGACGCCGCTGCCCTCGATGGTGTAGGCCTTCGCGGCCCACATGCCCTTGGCGGAGGCCTCATTGACTTCCGTGACAGCGGTGATCGGCAGGCTGTAGGAGCCGCCCGTCTGGAAGTCCGGAAGGGTGGTGGACACCGTGACCGTGATCGGCTGAGTGCCGATGAGGGGCCAGCCACACGTGTACTTGATGGGGGGCGCCGTGATCGGGCCGGGCGCGGCATGAGCCGATCCCGCCGCGAGTGCGACCACGCCGAAAGCGGCTGTAGCTGCCGCGGTCATCAGGGAAAGGGCCCTGCGACCATTTGACGCTTTCTTGCGATTCACCTGCTACCTCTCGTAGTACGGAACAGGCCAGAGTTTCAGGCTTGTAAATTACTTCTCGGTAGGCAGTTAGTCCCTGCTGTCGTTTTACAAGTTCGATCGTGACGGGACTCACATCTGCACGCTTCCGGCGGCCGGAAGAGTACGCGCAGGTCAGGCCCACCGTCCTCGTATGGGAGTGATAAGAATCCGGCTTCCCGTTTGCAGAAACCACACGACGGCAGCGTTTCCGCAGGCCAGGGCAGGGGCCCGAGAACTTATCAACCTTTGACACAGGTGACTCGGGATACATGCACTCTCAAAGTAGACCGGCCAGTGGCGAGGACCACACCATTGCATCCCACCCGCTCCAGCCGTCGCCAAAATGGACGACGGACCGTGTGGTATCCCCAGAGGAGAGGCAAGAAGTGAGCAGAATGCGCGTCAAGGGCGCCGTTATCGGCGTGACGACCGGGCTCGGTCTGGGCATGGCGTCGATCATCGGTGCGACTCCGGCCGCGGCCGCGGGTCCCGTCGAGAAGACGGTCGACTACAACTGCACCTACCCGCTGATCGGGACTCGGTCGCTGACCGTCAAGGTCAAGTCGTACATGCCGACGACCTACCAGAAGGAGACGGCGGCGCCGGACATCGTCATCACGACGGACAACACCGTCGGCGCGGACACCACCGACGGTCTCGGCGCGATCGGCGCGAAGACCCTCGAGGGCTACGCCACCGCCAAGGTGACGGTGAACGGTCCCGGCGGCGTCGCCCCCGTCAACATGGACGTCCGGCAGATCCTGGGGATCACCCCGGTCCCCGGCAGCGGTGCGTTCCAGCTCCCGTCGTACGGCAAGGCCCCCGGCATCGGCTTCGACTTCACCGGCGCCGGCACCATCGTCCTCGGCGACCTGAACCTCACGGTCACCCCGAAGAACGCCGCCGGTCAGCCGACCGGCATGGGCACCTTCAACGTGAACTGCAAGCAGAAGTCCGGCCCGAGCACGGTTCTGGCGAACATCAACGTGGTGGACACGCCCGTCACCTACGAGCCCGCGCCGACCCCGTACCCGCCGACCGGCAACTGGACCAAGGACAACACGGTCCACCCGGCCGGAAAGCTGAACTACAACCTGTCGCTCAAGGGCTCCTCGTTCATCAAGTCGGCCAACGGCACCCTGGCGCTGGACGGCAAGATCAGCGTGGCCGTGGACGGCGCGACCGGCGACATCGTCGGCCCGCTGACCCTGGCCAAGACCAAGGGCCAGTTCAACATCCTCGGCTTCCTGCCGGTGACCACCGACATCGCCTTCGGTCAGGTCGGTGACACCGTCGGCAAGTACGCCAACGGCGAGATCGACACCGTCTCGACGATGTACGTCAAGTACGCCGCGTTCAACGCCTTCGGCTTCATCCCCGTCGGTGGTGGCGACAAGTGCCAGACCCCCACCCCGTCGAAGATCGCGATGCACTCCAAGCGCGGCGTCGTGTTCAACCCGAACGTGGGTGGCGACTTCGTCGCCGATGACTACTCGCTCTCCGGTACCCAGGACTGTGGTTTCCTCAACCCGATCCTCGGCATCTTCGCGAGCGGTCCCGGCAACACCATCACCGCCAAGCTCGGCCCCGCGTAACCGCTCCAAGGTTCCGCGTAAGCAGTAGTACTAGCACAGAGCCCCCGACGCCTGCAAAGGGTGTCGGGGGCGTTTTTTATTTCACGGGAGTTCCCTCGGATATTTTGCGGAAGACCCTTCCGACGGCTCGAATGCGATCTGACCAGCGCTTTCCCCACAAGATCAACAAAGGGCTTGTCAACTGGCGACGCATCTGAAGACATGGATGTTTATTTGATCTCGTAGAACGAACAGTGGCGCAGCCCACACGATGGCATCCCACCCCGCTCCAGCCGTCACCCCGAAAAGATCGACGGCCGCGCAGTTTCCTCAGAGGAAAGGCAAGAAGTGAGCAGAAAGCGCGTCACAGGCGCCATCGTCGGCGTGACCACCGGGCTCGGGCTCGGCCTCGTGTCGATCATCAGCGCCACCCCGGCCGCGGCCGCGGGACCCGTCGAGAAGACGGTCGGATACAGCTGCGTCTACCCGTTGATCGGGGCCCGGCCGCTGACGGTCAAGGTCAAGGCGTACGTGCCGACGACCTTCGAGAGGGAGACGGCCTCTCCCGACATCGTCATCACCACCGCCAACACGGTCGGGCCCGACACCACCGAGGGGCTCGCCGCGATCGGCGTCAAGAGCCTCGAGGGCTTTGCCACGGCCAAGGTGACGGTGAACGGTCCTGGCGGCGTCGCCCCCGTCAACATGGACGTCCGGCAGATCCTCGGCGTCACCCCCGTCCCCCCGACGGGCTCGTTCGAGATCGGAAGCTACGGGAAGGCGCCCGGCATCGGGTTCGACTTCACCGGTGCCGGCAATCTCGTCCTCGGCGACCTGAACCTCAAGGTCACCGGGAGGACGGCCGCCGGCCAGCCGGCCGGCACGGGCACCTTCGACGTTCCCTGCAAGCAGACGTCGCCGACCGGCACGACGGTCCTGGCGGACATCAACGTGGTGGACACGCCCGTCACCTACGAGCCCGCGCCGACCCCCTACCCGCCGGCCGGCACCTGGACCAGGGACAGCACCGTCCACCCGCCGACGACGCTGACCTACGACCTGAACCTCAAGGGCTCGTCGTTCATCAAGTCCGCCAACGGCACCCTGCCTCTCGACGGCAAGATCAAGGTCACGGTCGACGGGAAGACCGGTGACATCACCGGCCCGCTGACCCTGAACAAGACCAAGGGCCAGTTCAGCATCCTCGGCTTCTTCCCGCTGACCGCCGACATCTCCTTCCAGCAGGTCGGCGACACCGTCGGCAAGTACGCCAACGGCGAGATCGACACCGTCTCGACGATGTACGTCAAGTACTCGTCGTTCAACGCCTTCGGGTTCATCCCCGTCGGCGGCGGCGACAAGTGCCAGACCCCCACCCCGTCGAAGATCGCCATGCACACGAAGCGCGGCGTCTTCTTCAACCCGTACAAGGGCGGCGACTACGTCGCTGACGACTACCCGCTCTCCGGTACCGAGAACTGCGGTTTCCTCAACCCGATCCTCGGCGTCTTCGCGACCGGCCCCGGCAACACCATCACCGCCAAGCTCATCCCCCCGGCGTAACGGGGAGAACCAGCACAGAGCCCCCGCCGCCTGCGAACGGCGCCGGGGGCGTTCTCTAGGGGGGCGGGGTCTCGGAATTCGATCAGGCGGCTCCCACTGCGCGGGTGGTCGCACGGTAGTCGCGCGGGGGCATCCCGAACGCGTCGCGGAACGCACGGCTGAAGTGGGCGGCGTCCGTGAAGCCCCAGCGTCGTGCGATCTCGTTCACGGGAAGGCGGTCGAGCCCGGGATCGGAGAGGTCGTCGCGGCAGTGCCGCAACCGCAGATGCCTGATCCACGCGGCGACGCCGCCCACCGGAGTCGGGAAGATCCGTTGTAGTTGCCGCACGGAGATCTGATGGGCTTGGGCGATCGTGGCGAGGTTCAGCCCCGGATCTGCGAGATTCCGCTCGATGTAGGCGCGGATGCGCAGGACGAGCACGTTCTGCCGTGCCTCCGGGGGCGGCCGCTCCCCCGTCCATTCCGCGAAGATCGTCTGCAGCAGACTCGACGCGATGACGCCCAGTGAACCGAGGTCCTGATCCTGGTATTCGCCGGTGCGGGACATCATGTCCGTGAAGAAATTCGCGGCGAGTGCGGTCATCCCTTCCTCCGCGGATACGACCATGTCCAGCGGCATGGGCGAGAACGGAACACCGATCAGCGAGCGCGGAAAAGCGATCGTGAGACTGACGGTGCCGCGACCTTCCTGTCCCTCGCTGGTGAACGGGCGTGAACTGTCGGTCAGCAGGAACTGCCGAGGTCGGACGACCGCTCCCGACTCCGTCCCGTCGAACTTCGCGACACCCTGGAGTTGCAGCACGAGCAGATAGACCTCGGGATCGCTCGTGCGGACCTGCCGGGAGGTCCGCCGATACCGCAGAGGCGACGTGCTCAGCTTCGCGAACTGAAGGCTCCCCAGCGGCAGCACCTGCGCGGATGCCTCGAAATCCCGCGCCTCCCCGCCATATGACGTCCAAGCCGGCCAGTAGGTGTCACAGATGAATTCGTACCAGCGCTCGAATCGCTCCTCGATCTCGAAATCCTCAACGCTGAACAGTCCGATCGCCATCAAGATCCCCACATCATCAAGATCAACGTAATGAAAACGTTATCCCGATGGCCTGCTTGATGACCGCTCACCCAACGCCTGATTTCCGCGACTCCCACGCGCGAAATTCCACATGTGCGCGTTTCTTTAGACCGCCCGTGCGGCTCTGCGACAGAAGACAGGGCGAGGCCGCCGGGTTGCGGGCACCGGCGGCCTCTGGATTCCGGGTAGTGGCTACGGGGTGTTGATGACCACTGCCGGCGTGGAGGTGCTGCCCCCGGCGCCGTTGCCCAGCGCCTGGACGGCGTCATAACCCCAGCTGTAGACCGTGCCGTCCGGAGAGACGGAGGCCGCCCACGAGTCGCCACCACTCACGCCGATGGTGGTCGTCGGCACGACCGAGACGGTCACCGGCGTGGTGGCGCCCACGACCGTGCCGTTGCCCAGCGGGCCGGCCGGCGAGGATCCGCCGGATCCCCACGACTTGACGACACCACCCGAGGTGATCGCGTAGGAGTTGACCCAGCCTCCACCGACCTTGGCGACGTTGGTCAGACCGGTGACGGAGACGGGGCTGGTCGCGTCGGTGGTGGAGCCGTTGCCGAGCTGCCCGTCGTCGTTGAGTCCCCAGGACACCAGGGTCCCGTCGGTCTTGACCGCGAGAGTGTGCGCGCTTCCGCTCGCAAGCGCGTCCCGGTCGAGCCTCAACCCTGTCAGGCCGAAAACGGTACTCGGCGTGGTGCTGATACCACTCGCCGCGCCGTTGCCGAGCGAGCCGGAGTCCTGCGAGCCCCAGGCCTTGGCGGTGCCGTCGTTCAGGGTCACCACCGCGAATCCGTAGCCGGCCGAGAGCGCCCGGGCATTGGTGATCCCGCTGACCTGCACCGGGCTCTGACTCAAGGTCGTGGTGCCGTTTCCGAGCTGGCCGTAGGAGTTCGCACCCCAGGCCCAGACGGTACCGTCGGACTTCAACGCATAGGAACTCTCGAAGCCCGCCGCGACCGCGACGACTGCGGACAGCCCCGACACCTGTGTGGGCACGTAGGTGCTTCCCGCAAGACCATTGCCGAGCTGTCCATCGGAGTCATCGCCCCACGCCCAGACCGTCCCGTCGGACTTCACGGCCAGCGAGTGACGCTCGCCCGCAGCGACGGACCGGGGATAGTGGCTCAGCTCGGAGATACCCGGAACCAGGGTCGCGGAGCTCTTGGCACCCGCACCGGCGGTGCCGAGCTGGCCGCTGAAGTTGCTGCCCCAGCCCCACAGCGTGCCGTTGGGCTTCACCAGCAAGCTGTGGTAGTTGCCGCTGGCGAGGACGGCGTCCGTCAGCGGGGCTCTGGGCTGGGGGGCGGCCTGGGCTGCGGTCGCGGCGGCGGCCACGGCGACGATCGCCGTGACCGCTGAGAGGGTGACCTTGCGCCAAGCGAACCTGTGGTCGGACATGTACTGCCTTCTCTCTCGCATGGGTGGGCGAGATCAACCTCTCAAGAACAACCACCGAGATCGTTGGACGAGAAAGCCGGGATCCTTGCCGATTCGTGCCAGGTTCCTCTCGCGGTGGAGGGGCGCGGTACTCAGCCCGTCGGGCCGGTCCAGCCGGCGGGGACCTGGGCGAGGCGGACGCGTTGCGGGTGGTCGCCGACCGGGATCGAGACGACTTTCTGACCGGTGGCGAAGTCGATGGCGGTGACCTGGTCGGCGCCGCTCTCGGAGACGACGCAGTGCTTCCCGTCGCCGCTGACGGTGGCCCAGTAGGGCTTGGACGTGGTGATCAGCGGGCCCTGGCCGAGCGTGGCCCGGTCGACGACGGTGGTGTAGTCGTCCATGGTGCCGGCCACGCAGAGTTTGGCGCCGTCCGGGCTCATGGACAGACCGTGGTGGCGTGAGTCGTTGACATAGCTGGATCGGTCGTCGCTGGTGGCGGGGTTCTTCGGCAGCGTCTTCACCCGGGTGACCTTGTCGGTGGCGACGTCATACTCCACGAAACCGTTGAAGAACGACACCTGGAAGTACAGTTTCGCCTGGTCGGGGGTGAAGACCGCGGGCCGGACGGCGTCCGACAGGTCCTTACGGCCGAAGGCGTCCAAGCGCTGCCGCATGTCGATGGTCCTGACCACCTTGAAGGTGGTGGCGTCCGCGACGACGACCTTGCGGTCGCCCTTGAGGAAGTCCTGCCACGGTGCGTCGAAGTCGTTGTTGACCTCGCCGATCGACATGTTCCAGAGGTATCTGCCGCCGTCGGTGAAGATGTTCT
Organism: Actinocorallia lasiicapitis; assembly: GCF_054778695.1. NCBI lineage: Bacteria > Bacillati > Actinomycetota > Actinomycetes > Streptosporangiales > Thermomonosporaceae > Actinocorallia > Actinocorallia lasiicapitis. The sequence continues at coordinate 9,156 of NZ_BAAGZI010000016.1, read as the reverse complement.
CGTGGGGTTTGTCGCCGGTGGCGAACGAGCCGAGCTGCTTACCGGTCGCGATGTCCAGGACGTGGACGGTGTTGGACGTGGAGGCGGATACGGCCACGCGGGTTCCGTCGGGAGAGATCGCCATGTGGTCGGAGCGGAAACCCGAAGTGGGGAACCTCCATTTGATCTTCCCGGTGGCGAGGTCGATGGAGACGACGTCGGCGAAGCTGGGCCGGGAGACGACCATGGCGGTGCCGTCGGGCGTGGAGTACATGTCGTCGACGAGCTGGTCGTGGCCTTCGCCTGGACCGTAGCGAACGCCCAGGAAGAAGACGAGTTTGACGGGGTTGAGGAAGATCTCGGTGAGCCGCTCCTCCTTGTCCGGGACGACATTGACGCGGGCGATCTTGTCGTAGGCGCCGGTGGACTTGATGACGTCGGCGGTGCCGTCCCAGTTGTTGCCGACGAACAGCACCTCCCGCAGGCCGGCGGGATCTGCGGACGCCGGGGCCGGCAGACCGGCCAGCGCCAGGCCGAACAGGCCCGCCGCCAGACAGGAGGCGGCGAGACGGGATGTGGCGAACATGAAGTCCTCCTCGTGAGCGGACGGCACCGAGGACAGGGTGGCGAAAACATGAACGTTGTTACATAACCGGGTGCCTCCCGTAGGTAATCAAGCAGTTTTGTCAGTGAACAGTGGGCCGCGCCCAGATTCGACGCCTCTTCTTGTGCCCCACCGCTCTAGCCGTGTGCACAAGCGCATGGTTGGTACAGATGAGGCCGCCGGCTGCGGACAGCGGGCGGCCTCTGGTTTCCGGACGGCGGGTTACGGACTACACCGAGACCGGGAGTTTCGCCGGGCCGCGGAGGTTGATGCGGCCGTTCCATTGGACGTCTCCGTCGAAGGCGAGGGCGGGGAAACGGGTCACCAGGCGTTCGAACGCCACGCGGCCTTCGAGCCGGGCCAGCGCGGAGCCGAGGCAGTGGTGCGGGCCGCCGCCGAAGGCGACATGGCTGCGGGCGTTGGGCCGGTCGAGGCGGAGCTGGTCGGCGTCCTGCCCCCAGAACCGTTCGTCGCGGTTGGCCGAGGCGAGGACCGCGACCACGTAGGCGCCGACGGGGATCTCCCTGCCGTCCACGGAGTACGGTCCGGTGATGATGCGCCGGCCCTGGTGGACGGGGCTGTCGTAGCGGAGGAACTCCTCCACCGCGTTGTCCGCCAGATCCGGCCGGTCCCGGAGCAGCGCGAGCTGGTCGGGGTTGCGCAGCAGGGCGAGAGCACCGTTGCCGATCAGGTTGACGGTGGTCTCATGGCCGGCGATGTACAGGAGGAGAATCTGGGCGACCAGCTCCTCCTCGGTCAGCCTGTCACCCAGATGCTCGGCCGCGATGAGCGCGCTGAGCAGGTCGTCGCCGGGGCTGGCCCGCTTCCAGACGATCAGCTCCTTGACGAGTTCCGTCATCTCGCGAGAGGCCGCGATGATCTGGTCGAGCACCTGCGGATCGGTCACCGGTTCGAGGGAACGCACCATCGTGCCGCTCAGAGCCGCGATGCGGACATGGTCGGTGGTCGGGACGCCGAGCATCCGCGAGATCACCGTGAACGGCAGCGGGAAGGCGAGCGTCTCGACCAGGTCCACGCTCCCCGCCGCTTCGATCTGATCCAGGGCGTCGTCCACCAATGCGGTGATCATGGGTTCCAGCGCCGCGATCGAACGGGGGGTGAACACCTTCGTCACCAGGGAGCGGAGCCGGGTGTGGTCGGGGGCGTCGCGGTCGAGCATCGACCGGGTGAAGGTCGGGCTGCTGCCGTCGATCTTTTCGAACTGGTCCCGGAACATCCCCTCCCCATCCGCCGGGAGTCGACCGACATGCCGGACCGCAGGAGCGCGTGGATGTCGTCGTAGCGGGTCAGCATGGTCACCCCGAACGGTGACTCGTGCACCGGCTCCACGTCGCGCATCGCGCGGTAGACGGGGTAGGGATCGTCGGTGAAGCCCGGTTCGAACGGGTTGTAGATGAGGTCAGTGTCCGTCATCGATCGTCTCCCTCTGTCGGACGCCCACGTCACGCAGTCGTTCCAGGCGGGTGTGGGCGTATTCGTTGACCATGAAGTGCCACAGCAGGTCGCGGCCGACGTCGTTGCTCTTGCCCAGCCAGTTGCCGAACTTGACGGGGGTCCAGGTCCGGAACACCTGGTCGCCGGTGAGGTTGGCGATCGACGCCAGGAGAGTCTCGTCGAGCTGGAAGGAGTTCACCGCCCGTTCAGCCGTGCGGTAGTCCATGAGGATCGCCAGCGTCGCGACCGTCAGTACTGGAAGCCGTCGGGCACGTCGACGCGCTCGCGGGCCTGCTCGCTCTCGCCGGAGAACCGGCTGCCCCGCATCATGACGCTGGCCAGCTCGGAGGCGACGGCCACCGTCCGGCGGTGTGATCCGGTCCGCACCGCGTTGGCCGCGTGACGCATCGCGGCGGCCCCCGAAACGCAGACGCCGGAGGCCGAGAGGATCTCGACCGGGGCGCTGTGCCCGTGCTCGGCGAGCCTCCCGTGCACCATGGCGGCGAAGCCGGGCATCAGGAGGTCGGGAATGGAGGTGGCAGCGGCCAACATGCCGACGTCCTCGAGCCCGAGATCGCGCCGCGTCAGCAGATCGGCCACCGCGGCCGCCGCCAATTCGTCGTTGAGATGGGTTTGGCGGCTCTCGCCGTCGAGCGCGTAATGGCGCTTTTTGATTCCGTTCTTGTCGAGAACCCTGGTCCGGAAATCGGACAGCTTTCCGTCGACAAGACCCAGACGTGCCTCCATTTCGTCATTCCCCACGGGGTCACCCGGTAGGTACGAACCAGATCTGGTCAGGAATACGTCCACAGAATACCCCTTATCGAATGAACATTCCTGCTGTTCGTGATCACGCTAGTTCAAAAAAACAACACTGTCTTTATGACCTGGATCACATGATTGACTTTTGTCAAGCAGTTTCTAGAACGCCATTCTGTTAATGGCTCGGTTTCGTTCATAGTGCGCGAATCTCGGTCTTCTGGATCGTGTCGGCGGCACAGCGCGGTAAGACCGCGCGCGCGAGTCTCGAGCCGGCTTTGACGTCGTGGTTGCGCCGTCCGGGATGGCGCTTCAGCAGCTCATCTCGGGCACGCTGTCGGTGGTGAACCGGCGGCGGAGCGAGGAGCTGGAGAACCAGGCCGAGCTGCGGAAACTGTTCGGCCGGGAGATCGCTCAGGCGCGCCGGGTCCAGATCCTGGTCAACGAGCGGCTGCCGAAGCCCTCCCCCGACATCGAGATCCGGCTCGTCGCCTCTCCTGACGCGGTCGAGGCCGTCCTGCCGCTCGAACAGGAGACGAGCCGCCGAGCCGCAGCCCCGGACGGGCGGGACGACGACGAACCCGTGGCCCTCGCCCCCATGATCGAGGCGCTACGCGCCGACCTCACCCGCTAGCAATCCGGCGGAGGCGCCCCAGACACAGGGCGACGGCGGTCCTGCGGACGGCCGGTCCGTGACCAGGGGAGCGGGCCGCGTCGCCGATGGCTTCGTCCAGGGCGACGGACAGGTAGCCGTCCCAGCCCGGCACCGGGACGATCAGCCTGACGGCGCCGTCGGCGTCCCGGACGGTGCCCAGATCCAGCTCGCGGTCGGCGAACCTCAGCAGAAGCACCGCGATGTGGTCGAGGCCCTGGACGGCGGTCGCGGGATCGTTGACGGCGGCCGCGCAGGCAGATGTCGGCCAGCACCCGGAACCCGAACGCGGGGTCCTGGGCGAACGTCCGGTCCAGACCGACCGCCAGATACCGCGCCACGTCCTCATCGGCGACGGCTCCCCCGGTCACCGCCACGACCGTCCGTCCGGAAAAAAACCGGCCCGCCGACGGGTTGCGCCGGCATGATGACGGACTGACGCGCACACGCCAACCCGACCAGACCAGGCACGTCGATCCCCTACACGGACCCCGAGCCCGCCCCGCCAGCAGACCGTCGACCCGTTACCCTCCGGCGGCGGAGCTCCCCCGCTCCAGCCGCCCGGGCAGCGGGTAGATCGCGTCGATGACGGCGGCTATACGAGCTGATCGCCTCCAGGCAGGGCGCGAGCTGGATCAAGGCGAACACCCGGACCCGCAACGTCCGTATCAACGCCAACGTCACGAAGATCATCAGCGCGGCGAGGATCGGCGCCACGATCGACATCCGCGGCCGACCCCTGATCGCCAGCCCGGCCGTGACCGCGTACACGACCACCCCGAGCGCGACGCCGAACATCCGCCACACAATCGGATCATCCGTAAAAGGAGTCAGCCGCGACATAAGCGTCGTCGACGCGAATGCCGATCGCTCCACCCAGGCGGAGAACATAAACGTCACCAACTCCCGACTCGGGGACGCCGTCGTCGGCCGTTGCCACCGGCGAGGCCCTCGCCCTGACCCGTTGAACCCAAGCCCGAACGGGGAGGGCCTCGTTGGGTGCGGCTCGGTCAGGGCATTCCGGACACGGGGGCAGCGGTGTAGTGGCTGGTGTTGGTGCCATCACCCAGCTGGCCACGGTAGTTGGAGCCCCATGCGTAGGTCGTGCCGTTGGAGCGTAGGGCTACAACGTGATAGGCACCGCCGGTCACTCCGCCGATGCCGGTCAGTGCGGGAATGGTCGTGGGAGTGCCGTTGGCGGGGCCTAGGGCACCTGTGCCCAGCTGGCCATCGCTGTTGGCACCCCAAGAAGCCACAGTTCCGTCCGCGCGTACGGCGAACCCCGTGTGATCAGTGCTGCCCACGGCTACGACTCCACTGAGACCGGTGGCCTTGGCGGGAGCCGTGGCGCCGATGTCGGTGGTGGTGCCGTTGCCCAGCTCGCCGCCGGTGTTGGAACCCCAGCTCCAGACGGTGCCGTCGGTCTTCACGATCGTCGTGTGGCTGTCGCCGGTGGCCAGCGCGCCTGGCCAGGTCGCCACCTCGGTGAGACCCGCGACCTGCACCGGGGTGGTAGTCATGACCCCGGTACTGTTGTACATGATCATGCCCCAGGTCCGGACGGTGCCATCGGACAGGACGGCAGCCGCGTGGTTGGCGTTGGACGAGATCGTTCTGACACCTGTCAGACCTGGCACCTGGCCTGCAACCAGCCTGCTGGTCGTCGTACCGTCGCCCAGCCCGCCAGCGAGGTTCGCCCCCCAGGCCCAGACGGTACCGTCGGACTTGAGCGCCAAAGAGAAGGCGTTGCTGGTCGCGACCGCTACCACATTGGTCAGGCCAGGCACCTGGACCGGGGTGGTGCGGGTCGTGGTGGTGCCGTCGCCGAGCTGGCCAGAGGAGTTCTCGCCCCAAGCCCAAACGGTGCCGTCCGCCTTGACCGCGAGCGCGTGGTTGGGGCCTGCCGCGACCGCACCGGGGCCACGATTGACGCCGGTAAGACCGCTGACCTGGGCCGGAACGTTGCTGTCGATGGTGCCGCCGTTGCCGAGCTGGCCGACGTTGTTGTGGCCCCACGCCCAGACCGTGCCGTTGTTCTTGACCTCGACGGTGAAGCGCTCGCCACCCGCGATGCCACCGCGCAGAAAGCCGACCGCGGCGCGCAGATCGGGAAGCGGGCCGATATGGTGCGGGTCTCCCGCCGGTTGCGGAGTGCCCGTGACCTTGAGGATGTGACGCACCTCGGCGGGCGTCAGAACGGCCCCGGCCTTCTTCGCGATGCCTTGCAGCGCGGCAACGGCTCCGGCCACGATCGGCGTTGCCGAGGACGTGCCGCCTGCCCGTGTGTACATCTTGTTCGGGTCGGTCTCCGACGGGGTGAGGTACTTGTGGGCCGGGACGCCCACGGTGGTCACGCAGTTCCCATACCCCTGGACGTCAACGCGCGAGCCATAGGTGGAACCCCAGCCGGTCGTGGGTGTGTTGATCGCGGTGCGCGGCGCAGGGCGATTGGTGCCGTAGCAGTTGGCACCGTTGACGGTCGGCGCCTCGCCCGCGCCGACAATGATCGCGCCCGAGTCTGGCCGGCTCATGATCTGATTGGCGTAGACGTCCGATGGGTTGTCCAGGTTGGTGTAACCGTTGCCAGCCGGTTCCACCACGGTAATCCCCGCGGCAGTAGCGAGAGCGATGTCACTGTAGTCGTACGCATTAAGCTCCGCCGGATATTCATTACCGGTTCCGAGGTCACCAGCGGCAGCGTATTCAAGAAAGATCACATCTCCTGGCTGGGAAGTGCTGATCGCTCCGGGGAGCTCATCGTCCCGAAAAGCGCTTCCCCCAACGTTCGCCCAGCTGACCCTGAGTTTGGCTGCGGGCGCGATTCCCGCGAGCCCCTTGCCATTGCCGACCGCGGCCCCGACGATGCCCAGCATCAAGGTGGGGTGCGTGTGTGGCAGGCAGGGATCACCAATCGTGCCGCCCAGCTCTACGACCGGTGACGCACGGTCGGCGAACTCCTCATGGCAGGAGTTGAAGTGGGAGAAAATGTGGAGAAACCGGGTCGGAACGCTGAGATTGGCGGTGTTTCCCATGCCGAGCTGTCCACTGGAGTTGAGCCCCCAGGACCATTGCCCGTTGGCGAGAACATGGCGAGCACCCGCGGCCAGCGAGTTGACCGAGTAGGCACCGCTGTGTGAGTCGAGGACCATGGCCTGCTGCGGCGTCGGTACGGCGGAAGCGGTGGAACCGGTGCCGAGCTGCCCGGACTCGTTGGCCCCCCAACCCCACACGGTCGCGTTGCAGCACACGGGTGCAGTGGGGTTTTTGACAGCAACGTTGAAACGACTACCGGCGGCGATGTGCGTCACGCTCGTCAGCCCTGGATCGACAGGGACATTGCTGTCGGTCAGAAGCCCGTTGCCCAGCTGCCCCAGCTCGTTGGAGCCGAAGGTACGGACTGTGCCGTTGGACAGACGGACGATGTTGTGTAGGTACCCGGCTGAGACCTGTGTCACGCCTGTCAGGCCAGGTACGGCTATCGGCACATTGGCGATGCCGCCGGTAGTGCCGTTGCCAAACTGCCCGGAACCGTTGGAGCCCCAGACCCGAACCGTCCCATCGGTGAGCACGGCGATGGTATGACCGCTGCCGCCCGCGATCGAACCAGCCTTAGCCGGGACCCCGGCCAAGGCTGAGACCACAACCGGGGTGAGCCGATTAGCGGTTGTTCCGTCGCCGAGCTGGCCGTAAGTGTTCTGCCCCCAGGCTCTGGCCGTGCCGTCCGCCAGTACCGCCAGGCTGAAGTAGGTTCCTGCGGAGATGGCAACGGCATTGCTAATACCGGATACCTGGACGGGAACGCCGCTATCGACTGTGTTCCCGTTGCCGAGCTGGCCGTAGGAGTTGGCACCCCAAGCCCATACCGTGCCGTCACCCTTCAGCGCCAGAGAATGCACGAATCCCGCAGCCACCGCAGTGATTCCGACCAGTCCAGGCACCTTGGTCGGCTTGTCACGGTTAGTGGTGCTGCCGTCTCCGAGTTGGCCCCGCGAGTTCCCGCCCATCGCATAAACGTCGTCGTATCCATGAGCGATATGCAGCGAATGACTGGCACCCGCCGCCTGGGTGCCTGGAGACGTCATGGTCGCCAGTACCGTCGGGTAGCCGTCCCACTGGGAGCTTGTCTCGACGTCGGTGACGGTGATTCCCTCGCCCTTCCCACCCGGCTGGGAGTTGGCGAAATCGGCGTCCACACCCGTGCCCGCGCTGACTCCTACCGCGTTGCGGTACGGCTGCTGTGCGCGCAGGGGCTCGTCGACCTTCACATGATGGGAGGAGGCCTGCGCGATCTCCACCGAGGGCAGCGCATTCAGGTCAGCCAGCAGCCCTTCGATGTTCTTAGGCACGCTGACCCGATACCAGGAGTTCATGTCGGGTAGCTCGCGGCCCGACCGCTTCTCCAGTTTCTCGCGCTGAGCGGTGATCTCCTTCTCCGGCACGTTCCAGGCTGGAACGATCGTCGTGCCCGGATATTTGGCCAGCACTCGGGTGATGGCCGTGGCATCCTTTCCGTCTTTCGCGACCACGCCGCCACGGCGCAACCTCACGACCTGGTCGGTCCGGAACTTCACCATCAGTTCGGTCATGGAGAAGTTCTTACCCAACGGGCCGCGAGTACCCGGAGCTTTACCTTTCTCAATACTGAAGTCATAGGCCCTGGGTTTTGACCCCGCGGGAGCTGGATCAGCCAGGACGGCGCTCAGCGTGACAGTAGTGGACAGCGCTAGCAGTGCAGCTACCAACCTCCGCGAAAGAGGACCATCGCGGTGCACCGAATTCTTTAGGAAATTATACATAAACATCCCCACAGATCCTCGAGATGGGAACCTGCTGGCGTTCGGGGAGAATATCGAGCTACTAAAAGACGGATGGATTGGACATGGCGGATGCGGCTGCCGTCAAATTAGTCCACTCGGTAACCAATTTTCAAACCCCTGACCAGAAACGGCCACCCAAGAGACAAGAGTCAATTATTTGGCGCTCCCCCCAACGAATCTCAACCTCACTTGATAGCAGGGGCAGATACGGCGACGACCGTCGAACCGGTGGTTCGACGGTCGTCGGTGAGCGGGCCTGTCAGGCTTCGGGGTCGGGTTTGCGGCGGGAGCGTTTGGATTGCTTGGGGGGCTTTGTCGGCTTGGGGGGTTTGGGGGTGCGGCGCCAGCGGCGTTTGGGGGGTGGGCCTTCGGTGGACCAGGCTCGGGAGGCTTCGGTGGCGGCGTCGATGACGGTTTTGTCGGCGGTGACGCGGGCGTGGGCCGAGCCGGGGACGATCGATGGGCCCAGGGCCACGGCCAGGAGTTTCTTGGTGGAGCGGCGGCGGAGGCCCCAGGTGCCGAAGTGGGCGAGGGCGATGAGGCTGATGAAACCGCCCGCGACCGAGGCGAGCTGGAGGCGTTCCACCGAGTCGAACGAGGCGGAGTCGCGGACGCTCACCTGGTTGAGGGAGAGGGTCGGATCCGTGGTCGGGAGGACCGGGGGGAGGGTCGCGTTCGGGTCGGGGACCGCGGGCGTGGTCGAGGTGGTGGGGAACGGGAAGGTGAAGTTACTGGGGGGCGTGGTCGTCGTGGACGGCGCGGGCGTGGAGGACGACGTGCCCGGTGCCGTGCCCGGGGCGGTGGTGGTGCCGCGCGGCTTGGGGCCCGTCGTGGACGGGGCGGGCTGCTCGGGATCAGGGTCCGTGGTGCCGGGCGGCGGTGTCGCGGGC